>CAMWUF010000044.1 GCA_947177375.1 uncultured Ruminococcus sp. | reverse complement strand
ATCTAAAATAAAAAAGGAGAAAAATTTTTATGAAATGGGTAATTTTAGTATTATATTTATGCCTAATGGTCGGCATAGGTATTTACTGCAACAAGAAAACCAAAAGTGTTGACGACTTTGTGCTAGGTGGCAGAAGTATAGGACCTTGGTTTTCAGCATTCGCATTTGGAACGTCTTATTTTTCAGCCGTTGTATTTATTGGCTATGCAGGGCAATTTGGCTGGAAATATGGCATTTCTGCTTCATGGATAGGCTTAGGAAATGCTTTAATTGGCTCATTGCTTGCATGGGTGATTTTAGGCAGACGAACTCGAACAATGACGAAATTTTTAGATTGTGCTACAATGCCTGAATTTTTTGAAAAACGCTATCAAAGCAAAGCTTTAAAAATTGCGTCTTCCCTGATAGTATTTATTTTCTTAATTCCCTATACAGCATCAGTTTATAATGGCTTATCTAGATTGTTTGAATCTTCACTAGGAATTCCGTATATTTATTGCATTATTATCATGGCAGTATTTACGGCAATTTATGTCATTGCAGGCGGATTTCATGCAACGGCTTTAAATGACTTTGTACAGGGAATTATTATGCTGATTGGTATTATTGCAGTTGTTATCACAATTGTAAATTATCAAGGCGGATTTGGTACTGCTATGCAGAATTTAGGGCAAATTCCTGATGACAGTGGAAATACTCAGACATTAAATACTATTTTTGGACCTTATCCAGCAGATTTATTAGGCGTTGTCATTTTAACTTCATTAGGCACATGGGGCTTACCGCAAATGATTCAGAAATTTTATTCTATTTCTGATGATAGTGCTATCAAAAGAGGTAGTGTAATTTCTACTATTTTTGCTTTAATCGTTTCAGGTGGCTGTTATTTTCTGGGAGGCTTTGGCAGATTATTCTGCACAACTGACGAAACAGATAGCACGAAAACTTTAATTAATATCATCAATGGCAAATTAGAATATGACGCCATTGTACCAGCCATGCTTGAAAATGCTTTGCCTGAATTTTTACTTGGCTTAATCGTTGTTTTAGTATTATCTGCTTCTATGTCAACGCTGTCATCATTGGTATTGACATCAAGCTCTACACTGACACTGGATTTAATTAAGCCTGCTATGAAACATAACATGACGGAAAAAAAGCAAGTCTTAATTATCAGAATTTTTATAGCAATTTTTTTACTGATTTCAGTTATTATGGCAGCAAATAAAAATGCTTATATTACCACTTTGATGAGTATTTCATGGGGGGCATTATCAGGTTCATTTTTAGCACCGTTTATGCTAGGCTTATTTTCTAAGAAAATTACACCTGCTAGCGTATGGGCATGTTTTGGCTTTGGTGTGATTTTTACGCTAGTGCATACTTGTTTATTTTTAATGGGTTGGTTTCCAGAACTCACACAAAAAGTAAATAGCTTGCCAATTCCAATTACGCTGACATCTCCATTAAATGCTGGTGCATTCTGCATGGTATTTTCTTTAATACTATGCCCAATCGTCAGCCAATTTTCAAAAATTAAAAATCCACAGGAAATTGACAAAATTTTTACATGTTATCAGGAGGGTTAATTTTGGAATTAAATTATATAGACTTTCATGTACATGCCTTTGCTGATAAAATTGCAGAGCGAACAATTCAAACTTTAGCCAAAACCGCAAAAGAAACGCCTGCAACCAATGGCACACTTTCTGACACAAAAAAACATATGCAAGCATGGGGCATAGATGGCTTTGCATTATTATCCATTGCCACAAAGCCAACACAGCATTTGGTATGCAATAACTGGGCAAATTCCTGTAAATCTGAAACGATTTTCCCATTTGGGAGCGTACACCCTGACAGTGAAACAGCTTTGCAAGAATTAGAACGCATAAAAGCTTTAGGCTTATACGGCGTAAAATTACACCCAGATTACCAGAATTTTTTCGTTGACGAATTCCGCATGATTCCGATTTATCAAAAATGCGGGGAGCTGAACTTGCCTGTGATTTTACATGCAGGCGTTGACCCAATTTGTCCTGATTGTATTCACTGTACACCAGACAGGGCAATCAAAGCACTACAATCTGCACCCGAAACGACTTTTATTTTAGCACACGCAGGGGGAAATTTACTTTGGGAAGAAGTCGAACAAAAACTGGCTGGAAAATTTGAAAATTTATATTTTGACACAGCAGTCATTGGCAGTCATATGCAGGACACTAGCCTATTAAAAAGAATTATTTTAAAACAAGGTGCAGATAGAATTCTATTTGCAAGTGATTGCCCATGGGATAGACCAGACATTACTATCAAAAAAATAAAAAGCCTTAACTTAACACCAGAGCAAGAAGAACTTATTTTTGCAAAAAATGCTAAAAAATTGTTGGGTTTATCTTGACAAATCCAAAAAATATGCTATAATAAATATTATATTAAACATATGGAGATGATAGTTAATGAAATCTACAAATGAAAAACTTCGTTTATTAACACTCACAGGCGTTTTGACAGCACTAACAACAATTGCAACTTTAATTCTACAGATACCTACACCCACAAAGGGCTATGTCAACCTTGGGGATACAGTTGTTAATATTTCTGCATGGTGTCTAGGTGGCTTTTATGGTGCATTTGCATCTGGTGTGGGGTCTGCATTGTCTGATTTAATTTCGGGCTATGCTATCTATGCACCAGCGACTTTTTTAATAAAGTCCATTATGGCACTAGTTGCATTCTGGATTTATCAAACTTGTTCTAAAAAATTTCATTCTTTGCCAGCTAGAATTTTATCTGCTGTTGTGTCTGAAATTATCATGATTGTTGGCTACGCCACTTTTGCAGGTGTTTTATACGGCTCGCTTTCTTCTGTGTGGCTCTCTATACCTGAAAACATCGTGCAAGGTATTTTTGGAGCTGGTGCATCTGTGGTACTCTATGAAATCATTTTAAAACGGATTCCACAACTTAAAAAATAAAAAACTCCCTCTTTTAAAGAGGGGGATTTTTTTTTAGTTTTTCAAGTAAAAGTTCGATAACCTCGACTTGTTCAGTAAAGCTTAACTCATCAAAAACTGCTAAAAATTCCCGTTTTAAATCATCTTCTGGACTTTCTTGCATACAGCTTGTTCTACCTAAAAGGTAGTCTACAGAGCAATCAAGATAGTCAGCAATTTTCGTAATCGCCTCTAGGCGTGGAAAAAAACCGCCGGATTGCATAGTGGATAGTAAGTTTACATTTAGGTCGCATTCCGATAGCATTTTCCCGATAGGAATTTTTTTGGATTTCGCAATTCTTTTGATGAGGATTGCAATTTCTTGTGAATTTTTTATAAAAAAACCTCCTTTTTTTGTATAACCTTACAAATTCAAAACTAATTTTTAAAAAATCTATTGACAAACAAAAGTAATTTTGATATAATGTATTTGTCAAAAGGTTGACGGCAAGTTCCCCGCATGGGCGGGGGTGATCCGTGTGCTAAAATAAAAGTCGTTTCTGGTGCAGAAATTTCCCCGCATGGGCGGGGGTGATCCATTTTTTGATCCTATTGTGATCGTCTTGCTGTCAGCCGACTTGACAAAAATGATTTCCAGAAAGGAGCATTTGTTTTGGATTCGATTTTAGAAGTGTTGTATTCTAACTGGCGTGAAAAGTACTGGTGTGATGATAAAAAAGAATTTATACAAGAGTTCTTAACGGTTTATAGTTCCATTGATGAAGCAAAAATGGAACCCGTTTTTAATTGTATTAATACAGAAATGCAACGCTCCTTCCAAGCGGGTTTTCAAACTGCCCTAAAGCTCCTCTTACTGAAAGATGAATCATAATTTTTGAATTTCAAAAAATACCCCCACCATAAAAAGATGGGGGATTTTTGTATTTAGCCTAATGTCACAACAATTTCATTTTCAGCTTGCAAATCAGAAATCGCAATATAATTATTTGTTTGGGAATTGCCATTTAATAAAATTTCTTTTACACCACTTTGTACATGATTTGGATTTTCCACAGTAATATTTAGCACTTTATTTCTGAAATTTTTCTTGATTTTAAAGCTATCCCATGTGGACGGAATGGACGGAGAAATCAAAATGCCAGTCGCATCTGGTCGAATTCCGCAAATGCCCTCTACACAGCCAACCATAACAGTAGAAGCTGTACCTGTCAGCCAGTGTACATGAGATCTTCCCTCAAAAGGTGAGGCTTTGCTTTCTGTAAATTGTCCGTGAACGTAAGGCTCCATGATACGAATTTCAGCTTTGCCATTAAGGGAAGCAGGAGAAGTTTCTAAGAAATACTGGAATGCCCTGTCGCCATGCCCTAGCAAACTTTCTGCAAGAATTAACCAGCCTTGCGACTGTGAAAAAATACCGCCGTTCTCTTTCGTATCTGGATTGAAAATGTGCATCAGCGCACCATCAAAATAATGCTCCTTATAAGGCGGTTCTAACAACTTTGCACCATAAGGCGTATTTAAAATTTCATAGACACTTGTCATTGCTGTTTCAGCCTGTTCTGCACTTGCAAAACCAGAAATCACACTCCAACTTTGCGGATTCAGCCACATATTGGCTTCAGGGTCGCTTTTCTTACCAACAGCAATGCCATCTTCTCGAATCCCTCTAATAAATCTGTCTTCGTCCCAACAGTTTTCAAGAGAATTACGCAATTTTTCCTGTGCCTGATTGATAGTATTAATATATGCTAAATCTTGTTTGGATTCTGCCATAGTTTTAATAATATCCATTGCATAATATAACTGGAATGCAACAAATGTTGATTCACCTTTTGCCCCTAAACGCAAGCAATCATTCCAATCAGCATGTAACCCTGCTGGCATATCATGAATTCCCATATGATTCATAGAAAAATCAATTGCTTTTTTCAAATGTTCATAAACTGTTGCTTCTCCGCCGTTGGCATAGACAATTTTTTCATCTAAAAATGCAATATTGCCACTTTCGCCGATATATTTCACAATCGTTGGGAATAACCATAATGCGTCATCTGCACGATAAGACGGGTGTCCAGTTTCTTTTACATATTCAGGGTCATCAGGTGTATTTTCATGTCCTGCATTGTGATTAAATTTTACCAAAGGCAGACCTGCACCATTATCTACCTGAGCTGACAGCATAAATCTAATTTTTTCAAGAGCCATTTCTGGTGCAAGATGAATAATACCTTGAATATCCTGCACAGTATCTCTGTAGCCGTAACCGTTACGCAATCCGCAATAAGAAAAAGAAGCTGCTCTTGACCAGATAAACGTAATAAAACACTGGTAAGCATTCCAGACGTTAATCATATTATTAAATTCTTCTGACGGGGTTTCGACTTCAAAATTCGCTAATTTACTATGCCAATAAGATTTTAAAGCCTGTAATTCTGCATCAACTTTTCCTGCTTGTGTTTCATAAGCATCTAAAATTTCAGCAGATTCAGCATCATTTTTTTGACCTAGAAGATAAATTAATTCTTTGGTTTCTCCTGCTTGTAAGATTAATTCATTTCTTAAAGCACCACAGGCATTGGCATTAAAATTCATAGAATCATCGCATTTTCCTGTTTCAACCATAATAGGATTGCTATAAGTTCTATATGCACCGATAAATTTTTCTAAACTGCCACAACCGTCAGCAACTTCTGCACCAGCAACGCCGAAAAATCTTTCTTTATGATTAGAACCATCTGCCCATTTTTCAGAATTTTCATTAATATGCTGTAAAATTTTATTGCCTTTGCGTTCGGTTCTTGTGATAAATTGCGTATATTGCAGATTAATTTGGTCTTGTTCATAATTACTATCATTCGTAAATTCAATAAAGCCAAATACTGATAATTTTCTTGCTTTTGAATCCTGATTTGTAATTTTAATTCTCCAGACTTCATAAGTCTGCCCAGACGGTACATAATAAGTCGTTTCTGTAGAAATATTTGCATATTCACTAGTCATGACAGAATATGCTGTCCCGTGACGGCATTCGCTTTTATAATTTTCCAGTGACTTGCCAACAGGTTGCCATGTGGCAGACCAATAATTATTTGTTTCATCATCACGCAAATAAATATATCTGCCTGGCAAAGCCATCATAGAATTAAACCGAAATCTTGCAATTCTGCCATTTGCACCAGACTGCACAAAACTATAGCCTGCGGCATTATTAGAAATAATGGCACCATATTCTGGCGAACCTAAATAATTCACCCAAGGTGCAGGCGTATCTGGTCTTGTGATGACATATTCTTTATTTTTCAAATCAAAATGTCCATATTGCATATTTTTACTCCTTTTTTATATTTATTTTTTTATTAATATTTATATCATTCAGATTCTATTCTTCTTCAACAAGTCCGAATTTTATAACAACAGTGTTATTAATAATTTTAATAGAGCCATCATCTGGATAATATGGCATATTTATAACTTCTGGCAAATCAACAAAATCTTCCTCTTTTTGATACAAAAAGCGATAAAAAGCTGTAGAGATTCTTGATAAATATACAGAAATAGGCTCTTTTTCCATAGTATTAATACCTTTGTTAACAATTCCAGTATAGCATATTTTTCAATTCTTGTCAAGTAAGCGAAATAAAACTATTTTTTCTTGAAATATAAATTAATCTCTTCTATTGGTGCAAGCTCACCCCAACTCATATATAATGGCTTGATATCTAATTCAATTAATTCTCCAAATATTCCGAATCCGTCCTCCGCAAAAACTTCATTTGCCTGTAATGCAGCAATTAAATATTCTTCTGGTACACCCTCTTTCAAAAATGGAATCCAATTTGTAACATCAATTTCTTTTTCAGATTCTTCCTCGTCCCAATAAGGCGTACCAATGCATTGCTGGTCTATGCTAGTTCCATTAGAGTTATACAGCTCTAATAACACAAAATCACTGTCAACTACGTTTGCCGTCAATACATGAGAATGAAATACTTGTGTACAAAATTTTGCGTTACGAACTAATTCTTCTTCTCTGCTCCCCATTCCGAACCATTTTCCCTCTGGAAACCCAAAAGAATAAGTTTTTTCTGCTTGATTTTTATCACATTGTACAAAGCCTTGTGATTTCATATATTGACTTACTTCTGAAAGAACTTGTTCTTTTGATAATTGCTTTTCATTACGGATAAATACAGTCGCTGCAAACACACCCATAAAAAAACCTCCTATATACATTTTTCTTATAATATAACTATTATACTATAAAATAATTCACATGTCAATAGAATATAGAAATATAATCAGACCATACGCATGAAAGTTTAGTCTCATCTAAATTGGAATTGTTGTAA
>CAMWUF010000043.1 GCA_947177375.1 uncultured Ruminococcus sp. | reverse complement strand
ATTATATGCAGTTTTATTTGAAACGGTTCTGCTTTTCGTCATAACTATAGCCTATTGTAGCAAGTTTATTCAAAATTTCTTGCATATTGTAATTATTCGCTTTGCAAAATTCTTCCAGAGACGGATAAAAATCCCGTAACTGTGTATTGACATAACTTACTAAAATCGCAGGGTCATTTGGTAAATTCATGATATTCAGCTCCTAATTTAATTTAATAGTATTATTTTTCCCTCTCTTTTGGTTAATCATAACATAGAAACTAATTTTTGTCAAGTGCAAAATCTGTATCATTTGGGGAAAATTTACAAATTTTTTTCAAATTCCTATTGCAAAATATTTTAGAATGTAGTATAATAATACTTGTAAGCTTTGCAGAGCGATTTTATCTGCATTTAAAACGCCGTATTAACGGCAAATTTATAGGAAAGGATGTCATAACAATGGCAGGTTTAAACAAAGTAACTGTAGAAGACATTGACGTAAAAGGCAAGAAGGTTCTTGTCAGAGTGGACTTCAATGTCCCACTCAAAGAAGGTGTTATCACAGATGATAACAGAATTCAAGCTGCACTTCCAACAATTAACAAGCTTGTTGAGAATGGAGCAAAAGTTGTTCTGTGTTCTCATCTGGGTAAACCAAAAAATGGCCCAGAAGACAAATTTTCTCTCGCTCCAGCAGCTGTAAGATTAGCAGAATTAGTATCTGCAAAAGTTGTATTTGCAAAAGATGATACTGTTGTTGGCGAAAATGCAAAAAAAGCTGTTGCTGAAATGAATGACGGTGAAATTGTTGTACTGGAAAATACCAGATTCAGAGGTGCAGAAGAAACCAAGAATGGCGAAGAATTCTCCAAAGAATTGGCTGAATTGGTTGACAATCAGATTTTCGTCATGGACGCTTTTGGTTCTGCACACAGAGCGCATGCTTCTACAGCAGGTGTCACAAAATTTGTAGAACAAACAGCTGTTGGCTATTTAATGCAAAAAGAAATTCAGTATTTAGGCAATGCTGTTGAAGAGCCAGTACGCCCATTTGTTGCAATTCTGGGTGGTGCAAAAGTAGCAGACAAATTAAATGTTATTTCCAATCTGCTTGAAAAATGCGATACCCTGATTATTGGCGGAGGTATGGCATATACGTTTATTAAAGCACAGGGCGGTTCTATTGGCAATTCTTTAGTAGATAACGAAAAACTGGATTACTGTAAAGAAATGCTTGCAAAGGCTGAATCTCTTGGCAAGAAAATCTTATTGCCAGTTGATACCACTGTTGCAAATGAATTCCCAAATCCAATTGATGCAGAAATTGCTGTAGAAGTTGTAAATTCTCATGAAATCCCTGCTGACAAAATGGGCTTAGATATTGGTACAGAAACACAGGCAATTTTTGCAGAAGCTGTAAAAACTGCAAAAACTGTTGTTTGGAATGGACCAATGGGCGTATTTGAAAACCCAACACTCGCAAAAGGTACAATTGCAGTTGCACAGGCACTTGCTGAAACAGATGCAACTACGATTGTAGGCGGTGGCGATTCTGCAGCAGCTGTTAAGAAACTCGGCTTTGCAGATAAAATCAGTCATATTTCCACTGGTGGTGGTGCTTCTCTGGAATATCTCGAAGGAAAAGTATTACCAGGTGTAGCTGTTATTGCTGAAAAGTAATTTATCTAAATTACAGGATTCTGAGATTTTAGAGAAATTAAATTGGTGAATGATATGTATATTGTTTGCTATACAAGAAATGATAAATATGAAAACGGCACGGTACTTGACTATGTAGAGGAATTTGACGATTTTGCACAGGCTGTGCAAGAATACACGCTACAATGTGGTTGTAAGTGTCCTTCAGTTGTACTGGCTGATACGGATACAAAGCAGATTTTGAAACAATACTGCTGTTCCTACTACTATAGTAGAGGAGGTAAAGGAGAAGGAATAGGAAGGGACACAATTGGGTAATCAATACTAAACTTGCAAAAAGTATTATCGCAGTTATACAATTCCTTGCTGAAAAGTAAATTTTTTATTTGATTTTTCGGCTGAATGCTGATTGATTCAGCCGAAAATCAGTAAATTATATTTCTGAAAGAATAGGGTTAAACTTATGAGTAAATATATTGTTTGTTATACAGAAAGTGACTTTGATACTAGTATCAATGATACTGTCACAAGTTGCTATACAGAAAAATTTGATGCTGATGATTTTACAAAAGCTGTAGAGCGTTATACAGTCATGTGTGGTGCTTACAAACATGCAGTTGTATTAGCGGATGTGGAAACTGGACAAATTCTAAAACAATTCGGTTGTGCGCCACAGGGCAAAGCCGTTAGTGTTTAATTAAATTTTAAATTTTGAGGTGATTTTCTTGAATAAAAACGCAAGAAAGGCAATTATTGCTGGAAACTGGAAAATGAATAAAACCAGACCAGAAGCAAAAGCCTTATTAGAAGCAATCAAACCACTTGTTGCAAATGCAGAAGGCAATGTAGAAGTCATTGCATGTGTACCATTTACAAATTTAGAAACAGCGATTACTGTAACTGAAAATTCTAATATCAAGATTGGTGCAGAAAATGTGCATTTTGAAAAATCTGGTGCATATACAGGCGAAATTTCTGCTGATATGCTCACAGAACTTGGTGTAGCATATGTTGTCATCGGACACAGCGAAAGAAGACAATATTTCGGTGAAACTGACGAAACTGTAAACAAGAGAACTGTTGCTGCATTGTCTGCTGGATTAAAGCCAATTGTTTGTGTTGGTGAGTTAAAATGGGAACGTGAATGCAATATTACAGAGGAAGTCATTGCACGTCAGATTAAGCTTGATTTATGGGGTATTTCTAAAGAAGATGTTAAAAATGTTGTGATTGCTTATGAGCCAGTATGGGCAATTGGTACAGGTTTAACTGCTACTCCAGAACAAGCAGAAGAAGTTTGTGCATTTATCCGTGCAGAACTTGCAAAGCTTTATGATGCAGAAACTGCTGAAGCAGTAACAATTCAATATGGTGGTTCTATGAATGCAGGCAACGCTGCAGAATTATTAGCAAAACCAAATATTGATGGTGGTTTAATTGGCGGTGCATCTCTCAAAGCAGAAGATTTTAATATTATTGTTCAAGCAGCAGTAAATGGCTAATAAAAAAATTTTGGGAGGTTTTTTTAAGCCTCCCTATTATTTAAATTAAATTAAATGATATATTTAGAAAGGATTGATATATTATCATGGCAAAAAAACCAGTTGCTTTAATTATTATGGACGGTTTCGGCTATAATCCCGATTCTTACGGCAATGCCATTGCGGCTGCAAAAACACCAAATTTAGATAAATATCTTGCAGAAGAACCTAATACAATTATTGGTGCTTCTGGCTTGTGTGTAGGTCTGCCAGATGGTCAGATGGGCAATTCAGAAGTGGGGCATACGAATATTGGTGCAGGAAGAATTGTCTATCAAATGCTGGTAAAAATTTCAAAATCTATTGAAGATGGTGACTTTTTTGAAAATCCAGCACTTGTACATTCTATGGAAAATGCGAAGAATAATAATTCTGCATTGCATGTGATGGGCTTATTGTCTCCTGGTGGCGTGCATAGCCATATGACGCATTTATATGGCATTGCAGAAATGGCAAAAAAATTCGGTCTTGAGAAAGTTTATATTCATGCATTTTTAGACGGCAGAGATGTTCCGCCATCTTCTGCAAGTGAATTTATGCAAGAAGCTGTAGAAAAATTAAATCAAATCGGCGTTGGTAAAATTGCAACAATTGCAGGGCGTTTCTATGCAATGGACAGAGATAATGCTTGGGACAGAGTGGAAAAAGCATATTCTGCTTTAGTCTATGGTGAAGGTGTCGAAGAAACTTGTCCTGTACAGGCAATTAAAAATAGCTATGCAAACGGTGTCACAGATGAATTTATGCTTCCAACAGTGATTGATAAAAACGGCATGATAAAAGAAAATGATAGTGTTGTATTTTTCAATTTCCGTCCAGACCGTGCAAGACAAATTACAAGAGCTTTTGTTGATGAAGAGTTCAAAGGCTTTGACAGAAAAAATGGCTTTTTCAAAACACATTTTGTATGCATGGCACAATATGACGCTACTATGCCAAATGTTGAAGTTGCATTCCCTCCAGAAGAATTAACGATGACATTAGGCGAATATCTGGCAAAACAAAATAAAACACAGCTTAGAATTGCCGAAACGCAAAAATATGCACATGTAACATTTTTCTTTAATGGCGGGGAAGAAAAACAGTTTGACGGCGAAGATAGAATTTTAATTAAATCGCCTGATGTAGAAACTTTTGATATGAAGCCAGAAATGAGTGCTTATGAAGTCACAGATGCTGTTTTAGAAGCAATTCATTCAGATAAATATGATGTCATTATCTTAAATTATGCAAACTGCGACATGGTAGGACATACAGGTATTTTTGATGCAGCAGTACAAGCTGTTGAAGCTGTTGACACTTGTGTTGGCAAAATGGTTGATGCAATTCTTGCCAAAGGCGGTTGTGCTTTAATTACAGCTGACCACGGCAACGCTGATAAAATGTATGAAGCAGACGGTTCACCGTTCACAGCACATACGACAAATCCTGTGCCATGTATTTTAGTTGGAGCAGGACAGCATAAACTGCGTGAAGGTGGCGTATTAGCTGATTTATCGCCAACTATTCTACAATTATTAGAATTGCCACAGCCAAAGGAAATGACTGGTCAAAGTTTAATTGCTGATTAATTAAGAACCTGTCCACATAGAAAAAAGTGTTACAATAAGAAGCATGAAATATACAAGTGACTTAACAGACGCACAATGGAAAGTGATAAAGGACTATTTTCCAGTAGGCAATAAAAGTAAATATGAAAAGAGCAGATTTAAATCCTATGTGGACAGGGGCTAAGAAAAAAGAAACAATAAAAAATTACATTGTATAAGGTGGACTTTATAATGAATAGTGCAGACTTATTAAATTTAAAAGTGAGGCATAAGGTTTGGGGTATAGGAATTATAACAAATATTTCAAATAATTACCTGACTGTCAAATTTGCAATCAAAGAATCAAAGTTTGTATATCCAGATGCCTTTGAGAAGTTTATAGTGGCGGATGAGGATTCAGTTCAAGCTGAAATTATAGAAGAAATCAACAATAAAAAACTGACTACTGAGATACAGCGTCAAACAGCAGAAGAAGTGCATAAGACAGAGATTAAAAGTCGTTTAGTAGGTAAAAATACTACCTCAACAGCAAAAAATAAAAGAAATATTGAGGATGGATTTGGCTCTGATTACAATGTTAAACATTTAGCCAAACAGCCTATTCTCACCTATCGACAGGTTGAGGAACAGTTTGGAATTAAAATTGCTGGCTTTGGTCGAGGAATTAATAGAACGTCTTCGACGGTAGTACTTATTTCTTCCATTGATAGAAAGAAGAGCGATTTTGTATATCACGATCATTGGACCACTGATGGTGATTACATGTATTCTGGTGAGGGGAAAACAGGTGATCAACAGATGACTCTTGGCAACAAGGCAATTGTGAATGCACAGAGTGATGGAAAGGAAATCCACTTGTTTGTTAAATTTTCACCTCAGGAGTATTACTACCAAGGCATATTTTCATTGGTAGATTACACATACGAAGATGATAAGGATGAAACTGGTAATGTTCGTAAAGAGTATAAGTTCAGATTAAGGAAGCAGTCCATAGAGAGATAAATTGAACTACATAGTGATTTAACAGATGTACAATGAGAAACCATAAACGATTATTTTTTGGCACGCAATAAAAGTAAGCTGATAAGACAAGAGGAAGATGGGGAACACAGCAATATGTCTGATAAAGACAAAATATCATTGGAAAGATTATCCAAAGGACTTTCCGATGTGAACAAGTACTAAAATTAACGATTTTTCAAGTCTTGTACTGTAAAACGGCTTTTAGATTATTATAAAAATTTTGTCATGAGGCTTTTAACAGGGTATATTACTATGCAAGACACAGCATTTCAACGAAAAATAAAAAGAAATGGAGGTATGTGACATGAGGAAAATTGCAATAATGATAGCTTTTATTGGTGTATTAACTTTAGCTGGGTTTACAAATAGAACTAATTCTTCATCTTCTGAAGAAAACTATATTGCAAATCAAACTGTTTCTTCATCTTCTGAAAAAAACTATATTGCAAATAGAAATAGTGGCAAACTTCATAGTACCAATTGTGATAGCCTTCCCTATGAAAAAAATAGAATTTATTTTGCGACTATTGAAGAAGCTCATGCTGCTGGCTATACCAATCAACATAAGGAATGCATGGGTAACTAAACAGCTATCATAAAATTAGGAGGATAATATGATGTTATGTAATAATTTAGAAGAAGTAAGAGAAAACATTGATAGAATTGATAATGAAATTATTAAATTGATTGCAGAAAGAGGAAATTACGTCATGCAAGCGTCTACATTCAAAAAAGATGAAAATGGCGTAAAAGACACAGGACGAGTTGAGAAAGTAATTGCTAAAGTCAGGACAAAAGCACAAGAATATGGTACAAATCCTGATATGATTGAGATTTTGTATCGGGAAATGATTGCAAGATTTGTTGCTATGGAAATGTCAGAATTTCATAAGAATTCGTAAGGTAAATGTTACTGAATTAATTAAGTTATTTCACAGAATATTTTGATATGTGTATTAAATTTAACAACCGTTTTTCAGTGTAAATCTGGAAAACGGTTATTTATTATTAATTTATTAAGATTTAGATTTTTTTGTGAATTTTTCCCATAGCTCCACGCATTTAAATTTCACTTCATATTGTTGCGGATATTCTAATATTTCTACTGTTTCGTCATCAAAATAATTTTCTGGTTCAGCAACCGGTAAACATAACGGCGGATACATCACACACCACCAATTATGACCTTCTGCATTGCCAATTAAAATCCTAACAGCATCATAATCACCTGCTGGCATGGTAAAATTTTCATATTCTCTTGTGTCAAATTCCATGCTCACTAACTGTACTTGTACATCATCATAACAGCCTTGTTGTTCTAATGTTTGTTTGGCAATTTTTTGAATGGTCTCTTGTTGTTCAACGGCTCTTGTTTTCATGTCTTCTAAACTCTCACAGCCTGCAAATAATAATTCAGATTGTTCTAATAAAGCGTCACGCACCTGTAATTTTAAATTCTGGTCTTGTTCAGAATCAGAATTTGCTAAAATATGCAATCTAAGTACATCTTGTTGTAAATTTTTTAATTTTTCAGAGAAATGCACAAAATTTCCAATAAAAATACTTGCGATTAATGCTAATGCCATTGCTGTTTCTAATTTTCTCATATTAGAAAACCTCCTGTAAATTTTCTTATTTACAGAATGGGAAGATTTTCTAGTTTTATACAAATGAAATGAAAAAAATTATAGATTCTATTTTTATGTTTTTGTCACAGTATCAG
>CAMWUF010000042.1 GCA_947177375.1 uncultured Ruminococcus sp. | reverse complement strand
AAATAAAAATCCCCCTGTTTTCAGGGGGTTTTTATTATTTATCTTCATTTTTTTCTAAATCTTCTAAAATTTTTACATATTTTTCGTCTTCTGCTTTTATCTCTGCTTGTTTGATTTCTTCTTGTTCTTCTGATGTCATTTGTGTTTTGCGAATTAATTTTATTAAAATTATAATAATTGCAATTAAAATAATAATGCCTAAGATAATTAATAAAATTCCTGTTATATTAACAGCTCCATGCTTTTTAAAATCTGCAATTTTCACGGGAATATAATTGCCATTTTCGTCTTTTTCCGTACCGTCTGTATAGCCAAATGCATAATCACCAATTGTTTTGCAATTTTTTGGGATAGTTAATTCTTTCAGAGAGTCACAGGCATAAAATACATAATTGCCCATGCCTTTTAAACTTTCTGGTAAATTTACCTGTGTTAATCCTGTACAGTCTGCAAATGCATTTTCATATAAAATCTCTACGCCTTCGGGTAAATCAATTTGTGTTAATTCCGTACAGTATTCAAATGCACCTGCACCAATATATTTCAGTGTAGATGGAAAATTCACTTTTTGTAAACTCGGTGCATGAAAAAATGCTGCATCATAAATTGTAACTACACCCTCTGGCACAGTAAATTCTGTATCAGATTTTCCACAGGGATATGCATATAACGTTTCTCCATTGTCTTTGTAAAGCACACCATCTTTTACTGTATAAGTCGGATTGCCATTTTCTACATCATATTCTGTGATACTCAAACAGCCCAGAAATGTCAATGTTCCTAAATTTTCAATTTGTTTTGGAACAGTGAATTTTGTAATATTCACACAGTCATAATATGCTGCTGAACCAATACTAATCACACTAGATGGCATTTCAGCATTAGTGATTGCATAGCAAAATGCAAATGCATAATCGCCAATAGATTCCAGACCCTCTGGCAATTCAGCATAATCAAATAAATTGCAATTATAAAACGCTGAAGAACCTATTATTTTTAAATTATCTGGAAATTCCATGCTTTGCAGACCATAACAACTATAGCATAAACCTTCGGGGATTTCTGTTAAATTTTTCGGTAATTTTAATTCTGTCAGACTTGTACAGCTTGCAAATGCATATCTGCCAATACTCTCTACACTGTCTGAAATTTCAATTGCTTTTAAAGAAGTACAGTTTTGGAATGCAGATTCTCCAATTGTTTTAACATATTTGCCCATTTGGACATATTCTAATTTGGTACAGTCATAAAATGCACCATCTGAAATTGCAACAATACGCCTGCCATTTGTTTCGTCTGGCAAATTTACAGAAAGTGTTCCTGTATCACACGCATATAATGCAACACCACCGTCTACATAAGCATATGTAAAAATGCCCTCTGTATAAGTTTCTAATTCTGTATCAGATTCAGAAACATTATTTTCCATATTAGAACCAGAAACAGTTATTAATAGATTACTTGAGATTAGCATTAATCCTGTCATGCAGATTGCTAAAAATTTTTTTAATTTTTTCATGAATTTTCCCTCCTGCTTTTCAGAATTTTGCTAATGGCAATGCTTAATATAATAATTATTATTATAACTATACTAATTAAAATAATATAAATTAAATTATAATTTTTGATTATCTCATAGACAATATGATTTGTAGACGCATAGCGTAAACCAACAGAATTTTTATAAACATAAAGCGTGATATTATCCTGTAATTTATAATCATCTGTATCAAAATCATAATAATAGCCAATACAATAAGCATTCACAGTTGTTAAATTTTTGGGAATTTTTAATGCTTGTAAATTTGTACAGTGACAAAATGCATAAGCACCAATTTTTTGAAGTTGTTCTGGTAAATTAATATTTTTTAACGCAATACAAGAATAAAAGCATTTATCTCCAATTGCTTTTAAACTAGTTGGCAATATTACTTGCTCTAATGTTTCACAACAACCAAATACAGCACCTGTTAATTCTGTAATGCCCTCTGGAATTGTAATTTGCTTTAAAGCAACACAGTAATAAAATGCATCTTCGCCTATTGATTTTACTTGTTTTAAATCTATTGTTTCTAAATATCTAGTACCGATAAAAGCCCAATCTGCAATTGTTTGACAGGAATCTAACACAGCATAACTTGTATCAGGTTTTGCTTCTGGATATTTTATCAGTGTTCCGCCAGCTTTGTCATATAACACACCATCTTGTGACTGATAAGATTTATTTTCAGAATCCACTTCAAATTTTGTCATATCTTCTGTTGTATCAAATACATAATCGCCGATTTGTGTCACACTTGCTGGCAAATAAATTTCTGTCAAATCTGAACAGCCTTGAAATGCATAATCTTCTATGCTTACTATACTATCTGGAATACTGACTTCTGTCATAGATGCACAGTTAGAAAAACAATTTTTTCCAATTGTCGAAACTTTATGCCCATCAATTTCTGGTGGAATTTCCGCACTGGTAATATTTTGATTTTTGCAAAAAATTTCAACTGTTCCATCTGATTTTAAGCTATAATTAAAATCTTCTGAGCTATCTGCTTTTGCAGAAATGGAAACAGGTATCAAAAAACTGCATAAGATACTTATCACAGAACAGAGTGCTAATTTTTTAAAAAATTTCATAGTATTTCCTCCGTTTCGCATTAAAATAATTCATGCTGTTTCTGATAACGCTTCTGCATGATAATTAAACCAATCACTGCTAAAATGACTAATATCACAATGCCAATCATGATATAGACAAATACAATGCCTTGTGTAATACCGCCTGTGCATTTGATATTATTTTCAGCAGCATATTCAAACGCTTTTGTACCGTTATTTGTATCTATTTCAAAATTTGGCAAAAGCTTATAAGAATCTTCTTGATTCTCATTTGTACTGCTGTCTTCTCCATAATACCAGCCCATTGCATATTTGCCAATTGATTTCACATTTTCAGAAACTGTCAGACTTTTCAAAGACGCACAGTTAAAAAATACATAGTCACTCATACTGGTCAGCGAATCTGGCAACTGTAATTCTTCCAGTGAAATGCAATTATAAAAACACCCTGAACCTAAGCTTGTAATGCCCTCTGGTAAAATAACTGTTTTCAGACTTGTACAATTCCCAAACATAGAGCCTTTTAATTCTGTAATGCCTTCTGGAATTGTCATGCTTTCAAGACTAGTGCAATAATAAAATATATCTTCGCCCATTTCCTGAACAGAATTGATATTAATTTCCTGTAAAAACTGATTTGCCATGAATGCATAGCTTTCTAATTTGACACAAGTTTCTGGTACAGTATAACTTGTATCTGGTTTGGCACTGGGATATAAAATTAATTCTGTTTTGTCAATATTAAATAAAATGCCTTCTTCATCTACATAATTCTGATTGCCTTTGGCAACATGAACAGCTTTTAACGAATTACAGCCTTCAAATGCCCATCCTTCTATTTCTGTCACAGATGCAGGAATTGTTACTTCACTCAAATTACAGCCATAAAATGCCTGAAATCCTATTTTTTCTACATTTTCTGGGATATTAATGCTTTCTAGTCCAAAACATTTATAAAACGCATAGTCTTCTATTACAGTAATTGTTGATGGCAGAATTACTTTTTTTAAGCTTGTATTATCTTTAAAGCAATCTAATTCTACCATTGTAATAATATGCCCATCAATTTCAGCAGGAATTTCCGCTTCTGTAATTGTATTATCCTGACAAGTGACAGAAATTGTCCCATCACCATAATCATTATATAACCAAAGTCCATCTTCTGAATAACCATTTTGTGCAGTAATAATTTCTTCTGCATGTGCTGGAATACCAGTTATCAGCAAAGCAAACAGGATAAAACCAGTTAATAATTGATATATTTTATTCTTCTTCATCTTCGTCATCTTCCACTGTCTTTTTATGTTTTGGCTTTTTTACTAACAGCACAATTAATGCAATTGCTAAAATAATTGCAATGCCTCCTACTGTTGCAAGTAAAATTCTTAAAAACTGATTATTTTTTACTTCTGGCCCTAAAATATCTGCAATATTTGTTTCAGCAATTTCTGCTGGAATATCTTCTTCATTTTCATCATTTTCATTTGACTGTGAATTCGTTTCAATTTCTGTATTTTCTATATTTTCTGCATTATCCTGTTCTCCTGTGGCAATTTCCTGTGGTTCGTCTGCATTGTTAATTTCAATAAATGTAAAATCATTTTTATAATCATTTTCTGTGTCTTCTTCTGTGCAATAGGTCTGTGCCGCTGTTCCTGCTTCACCATAAATTACAAAATCATTAATTTGATTCAGGTCTGCATTATAACCAAATGCACAATAGTCAATTTCGTTCACAGAAGATGGAATTGTCACACTATGCATACTTGTTCCTGAAAATGCATATTGTCCAACATAAGTAAGTGTATTTGGCAAAGTAATTTGTTCTAAAGCCGAACAATTACTAAACGTCGCATCATAAATTGTCTCTACACCAGCTTGTAATTCAATATCATGTAATTTTTCACAATAAGCAAATGCATAATCATCAAGCTGCATACTCGCTATTACTACTTTTTCAAGATTAGAATAGGCAAAAGCCCACATGTCAATATAATTCACATGACTTGGAATTGTAATTTGTTTTAAATTTTGGGCAAAACCAAAACAGCCTTGTGCAATTTCATCTACAGTATCAGGAATCTGATAACTTTCACCTGATTTATTGGCTGGATAGGCAACTAAAAATTGATTATTATCTGCAAATAATACACCATCTGTCACAGTAAAATAACTACTTCCAGATGCGACAGAAATTTTTTCAAGACTAGTACAGCCAAAAAAAACACTATTTCCCATATCAGTAACAGATGCAGGAATTGTAATGCTTGTAATACCTTTTGCATTCATAAATGCAGCGTTTCCGATATAGCCAACGGGACAGCCATCTAATTCTGATGGAATAATTAATTCGCCCTCATAAGTTTCAGACGGTTTAAAATCATAAATTTCAGCCCGACCAGCAGTATTAATACTGAATGTATATAAATCTTCCACACGGGATTCTGTTTGTGTAGATTCCTGTGATTCTTCAGGAACTGGGGTATTTTCCTCTGCATGTGCAGAAATACACAGCGGAGCTGTCGCCATAAACATGGCAACAGCAACAGCTAACAATTTTTTCTTCATAAATTATTTATCCTTATTCTACAGTAACAGATTTTGCAAGATTTCTAGGCTTATCAACATCTGTGCCTTTGTGAACTGCTGTATAATATGCAATTAACTGCAATGGTACAACAGCAAGCATTGGCATTAATAAATCATCATAATCTGGCAAGCCAAATTTAAAATCTGCAATATCTTGTTCAGGCGTATCATCTTCACGGCATACTAAAATTACTTTTGCACCTCTTGCTTTGACTTCTTTGATATTACTGATAGTTTTATCAAATAATTTTTTCTGTGTCGCAATGGCAATGACTGGCATATTTTCTGTTACTAAAGAAATTGTCCCATGTTTTAATTCACCTGCGGCATAAGATTCAGAATGAATATAAGAAATTTCTTTTAATTTCAGAGAACCCTCCATGCTTAAAGCATAATCTAAACCACGTCCAATATATAATAAACTATCTGCTGTAATTAATTCAGATGCAATTAACTGTGTCATTTCTTTGTGTGCCAGAATTGCTTCAATTTGTTCAGGTGTTTCCTGTAATAATTTAGTCAAACGACGGCATTCTTGTTCATCAATTGTATGATTGGCAAGTGCTAATTCAAATGCAAATAAATACATCACAGCAATTTGTACCATATATGCCTTTGTAGAAGCAACTGCAATTTCTGGACCCGCATGTGTATAAATTAACATATCTGCTTCTCTTGCAATAGAACTACCCTTTGCATTGACAATTGCAAGTGTTTTTGCACCTAATTGTTTTGCAAGTCTTAAAGCTGCTAAACTATCCGCTGTTTCACCAGATTGTGAAATAATAATCACTAAATCATTTTCGCTGACTAATGGCTCTCTATATCTGAATTCAGATGCAATATCAACATTGACTGGAATTCTAGCTAATTTTTCAATTACGTATTTACCAACTGTTCCTGCATGCATCGCTGTTCCGCAAGCAACTACATGAATTTTATGAAATTCCATAAGTTTTTCTGGTGTAATGCCACATTCTTCCAGATTTGGCAAACCGTCTGTAATTCTAGGTTTAATAGTTGTTTTAATGGCTGTTGGCTGTTCGTGAATCTCTTTTAGCATGTAATGCTCATAGCCACATTTTTCGGCTGCACTAACGTCCCAATCCGCAGTTTTTAATTCTTTCTGAATTTTCTGATAATGCAAATCATATACTTTTACTTGTTTTTTGCTTAGTACCGCAATTTCATCATGTTCAAGCAAATAATAATTTTTTGTATATTGCAAAATCGCTGTCATATCAGAAGCGATAAAACTTTCATTTTCGCCAATGCCAATAATTAAAGGGCTTTCTTTTCGTAAAGCATAGACTTTATCAGGGAAATCTGCAAATATCACACCTAATGCATAAGAACCCTCTAATTCTTGTGTCGTTTTTATAATAGCATCAATAGGGTTTCCATGATTTTCCTGATAATAATAATCCAGTAATTGTGCAACAACTTCTGTATCTGTATCAGATTCAAAAATTCTGCCTTGTGATAATAAAAATTCTTTCAGACGCTTATAGTTTTCAATAATGCCATTATGAACAAGTGTAACATTTCCCCCGCCATGTGGGTGAGAGTTTCTGTCTGATGGTTCACCATGGGTTGCCCATCTGGTATGACCAATGCCAGCATGTCCAGTTGGCTTTCCCCCTTGTGCAATTTTGTTTTGCAAATCTGTCAATCTGCCTTTGGATTTTGCAACTTTGATAATTTCATTTTCAAATACAGCAATTCCAGATGAGTCATAGCCTCTGTACTCTAATTTGGACAATCCGTCTATTAACACATCAGTTGCGTCACGCCACCCAACGTAGCCTACAATTCCACACATAATTAAAAAATCTCCTCTCAAGTATTTTATGCAAGCAATATTATTATAGCATATTCTGAAAAAAAATGCAACTAGTTTCTAATGCTTTTCATAAAATTTACACCTGTATATCATAATCTATAAGCAACAAAAACTTGAAAAATAAATAATCCCCTCTTTTCTTTTAAAAAGGGGGATTTTTTTTTAGTTTTTCAAGTACAAAATCCATGACCTCGACTTTTTCAGTAAAGCTTAGTTTATCGAAAACTGCTAAAAACTCTTGTTTAAGAGTGTCTTCTTGATTTTCACTAGTACAAAAATTAGGATTTTTAGTTCTTCCTAAAATGTAATCAGCCGATACTCCGAAATAATCTGCAATTTTTTTCAAATAGCTTGAATTGATATTACCTTTTTTCCATGTGGACAAGTTACCTCTACTTCCCATGATTTTAAGGTATAAAGCAGTGATTGAAATCCCTTTTAATT
>CAMWUF010000041.1 GCA_947177375.1 uncultured Ruminococcus sp. | reverse complement strand
AGCGTTCCTGTAGATTCTTCAAAATTCCAAGTTAAATTTTCCCCACACGTCCCAGAAGTAATAATTTCTGTATCTTCAGCACTTGCAACAATAGAATGCATTGGCTTAATTTGTTCAGCCATTAGAAAACAGCTTGCACAGCAACATGATAATGCTGTCAGACTGGCAAGCAAAGCTATTAATTTTTTCATATTAAAAAACCTCCTGCTATATTAATATTTAAACTAATTATATCATAAAACAAGCAATAAAACAAGTGATTTTTTATTTTTTTCAATTTTATAGAAAATTTTCTATGTGTGATAAAAAGCAAATCTGCCAAAAAAGACCCTGCTTTCACCAAGAGAGCAGAGACTTTTTTAATAAGCTGAATTTCTATGCAGAATCTCTAGTTTTAATTTACTTTTTTAGCAATTGCAGGAACTTTGCTAATCACATAAGCAACAATGACAGTTACAATGATTTCTGGAATCATGTATAAGCCATTATAAAAAACAGAATATATCACAGCCAAACTTGCACCAGAAAAATTATCTACAATTTTCGCACCAATAGCATAGAAACCATCTTGTGTAAAAAACCATTCTGCCCACGCACCAAAAAATACAGCTCCTGAAATAATATGAACTAGATATCTAAATAGCAAAGCAATGACTGTACCTAAACACAAAGCAGGAGCTGGTTTTAATTTACTGCGAAATATGCCACCAAATCCAAGAACTGTATAAGCAATAACATAATCAAGCAAGACAATGCCAATACCTGCCCAGATTGCATAATCTTCTGGCACGAAAAAACTCTTGACAGTTCCAAATCCTGTTGCCATTTGTAACAGGCTATAAATAAAACCAGAAAACAAGCCCCATTTCACACCATGCCGATAAGAAATTAAAACAATTGGCAACATACTAGCAACTGTAATACCACCCCCAAAGGGCAATTGATACGGCTGAATGACAGACAGTACAGTTGCAATTGCTAATAAAATTCCTGTTTCCACAAGTCTAAGTGTTTTTGCATGACTAAGCATAGCAGATGTACTCATAATAAAAAATACCTCACTTTTTATATTTTATAAATAATAAACAAAAACAGAGATACCCTGTTTCCAGAATATCTCCGTCATCATCAAATTTTAAAAAATTTCAAATCTTGACTTCCTACGACAGCATTATCTGTATCAGGTTAAAGGGTCGAAATTTCATATTTCCTCTCAGCCTGTTGCACAAGCTCCCCTGCATAATATTATAAAATTTTCTAATAAATTATCTTAATTTTGCACCGCATGGGAATTTATCATCCACAAATTGCACTGCAATTTTACCATCAGGCAAATCACTAGCACAAATCATGCCGTTACTTTGTACACCACATAATTTCACTGGTTTTAAATTCGCAATCAGAATTATTTTTTTGCCAATTAAATCTTCTGGTTTATAATATTCTGCAATACCAGAAACAACTTGTCTGCCACCCAGACCATCATCTAATTGCAAACAGAGTAATTTTTTAGATTTCTTGACTTTTTCAGCAGAAACAATTTTTGCGACACGCAAATCAATTTTGGCAAAATCATCAATATTAATTTCCTCTGCAATTGGTTCAGGTGTATAAGCAACAGGCTGATTTTCCTGAATAATTTGATTTAATTCTTCAATTTCTTTTTCAACATCAATACGGGGGAATAAAATTTCACCTTTATGCACTGTTACATTGACAGGCAGAACGCCAAATTTATTTGCATTTTCATAAGTCACATGTTCGGCATTTGCACCGATTTGTTCCCAAATTTTCGGCATAGTAGACGGCATAAACGGACTTAATAAACTGGAAATAATTCTAATACTCTCAAGCAAATTATATAATACACTAGCAAGTCTGGCTTTTTTAGAATCATCTTTGCCAAGAACCCAAGGAGCTGTTTCATCAATATATTTATTTGCTCTGTCCACAAGCTTGAAAATTTCTATTAAAGCCTGATTAATCTGCGTATTATCAATATAATTATCAACTTCCTGACGAATACTGCAAGCAAGTGAAATTAATTCCTCATCAAGAGAATCTGCTTCCCGTTCTGTTGGCAACGTGCCATTAAAATATTTCTGTACCATAGCGACTGTTCTGGAAACAAGATTGCCCAAGCCATTCGCCAAATCAGAATTAATTCTGGTAATCATAATTTCATTAGAAAAAGAACTGTCTGCACCAAGAGCCATTTCTCTTAAAATATGATATCGAATTGCATCAGGGCTATAGCGTTCGCCTAATACAAACGGGTCAACAACATTTCCAAGAGATTTACTCATTTTCTGTCCATTAAACGTAATCCAGCCATGCACAGCCAAATGTTTTGGCAAAGGCAATTCCAAAGCCATTAACATGGCAGGCCAGATAATCGCATGAAAACGCATAATATCTTTTGCGACCATATGAACATTCGCAGGCCAGAATTTATCAAAATCCTGATAAGTCTGATTTTCATAACCCAGAGCAGAAATATAATTTGATAACGCATCAATCCAGACATAGACAACATGTTTTTCATCAAATGTAACTGGAATCCCCCAAGTAAATGACGTTCTGGATACACACAAATCTTCCAGACCGCATTTAATAAAATTATTCACTAATTCTACTGCACGGGTACGAGGCTGTAAATAATCTGTATTTAATAATAAATCTTCAATTTTATCTGCAAAAGAAGACATTTTGAAAAAATAAGCTTCTTCTTCAGCGTCAATGACATCACGTCCGCAATCAGGGCATTTACCGTCTTTTAACTGCGTTTCCGTCCAGAAACTTTCACAAGGCGTGCAGTACTTGCCAGTATATTTGCCTTTATAAATATAATTTTTATCATATAATTTTTTAAAAATCTTCTGCACAGATTCCACATGATAATTATCCGTTGTTCTGATATATCTATCATAGCTAATATTCATGTAAGACCAGAGATTTTTAAAAATTTCAACAATCTTGTCAACATATGCTTTCGGAGTAATCCCTTGTTCTTTGGCTTTTTGTTCAATTTTAAGACCATGTTCGTCCGTACCTGTCAGGAACATAACCTCATGCCCTTGCATTCTGCGATAGCGTGCAATGGAATCACATGCTACTGTTGTATAACAATGCCCAATATGTGGATTGCCAGACGGATAATAAATAGGCGTTGTAATATAAAATTTTGACATGAAAAATCCTCCTTATTCAACTACAGTAATACCGCCGTCTGTCCAAGTTACATAGCCATCAGATGCCCAATTTTGTTCACCACTCCAAGCATGTGGTTTTTCAGCAAGTGAAACAGACTGATAATTAATTTCATAACTATCACCAACAGCAGCATCTTGTGGCAAAGTCACTTCCAGTTTTAGTAAATTTCCTGTGGTTGTGATGATTTCAGAGCCACCACTCCAAGCTGTCCACATGAAATGCTCCTCATCATTGATGGAATAAACTACAGAATAATCCAGTTCAGAATTATCTGCTGTAAATTTACAGCGTGAATCTACCAAAGCACCCCATTCCGCATAGTTAATTCCTGCATTTTCATCTAGTGTAACCATCACAGGAACAACATAATCTTGGGATTTCAAATCATCTAAAGAAATTTCAACATTCTGAATTGTGACATGAATATCACTTGTACCATCTTCCTTGGCTTGATTTTCTGGTATTTTTTCATTTGGATTTTCTGCCAAAGGCGGAGTTGTTACTTCCTCTGGGGAATCATCTTCATCATCTTGTGCGTCATTCTGTACAGCACTATCTTGTACATCATTATTTTCAGACTGATTGTTTTTATCACACCCTGCAAGTGTTGCAAAAAATACACAACTTGCTAAAATTAACATTACTTTACGAAACTTCATATTACATTCTCCTTACTTATCAAATTTCATAGAAATATCAAAACATTGCACAGAATGTGTCAATGCACCTAACGAAATAATATCTACACCTGTTTGGGCAATTTCAGCAATATTTTCTTCTGTTACATTGCCAGATGCTTCTAATAAAGCTTTTCCGTCAGTAATTGCAACAGCCTTTGCCATATCTTCGCAGGACATATTATCCAGCATAATAATTTCACAACCAACAGCCAAAGCCTCTTGTAATTCTTCAAGATTTCTGACTTCGACTTCAATTTTAGTCATATGCCCGATTTTTTCACGCAAAGCCGTTACAGCTGGCGTAATTCCACCATAGACATCAATATGATTATCTTTCAGCATAGCACCTTCAGACAAATTATATCTATGATTTTTACCACCGCCAACCATGACAGCGTATTTTTGCAATCTACGCAGACAAGGCAAAGTTTTACGGGTATCTGTAATCTGAGCTTTTGTACCTTTTACCAGCTCAACACAATGATTAGTTGCAGTCGCAATGCCTGACAAATGCTGTAAAATATTCAAAGCTGTACGTTCGCCTTTTAATAAGCTTTTAGAATCGCCAGACATGACAGCAATCATATCACCTTTTTTGACTTTATCACCGTCTTTTACATTAGCTTGAAAATCCACACTGCCACCGACTAATTCAAACACTCTTTTGGCAAAATCCAGACCACAGATAACACCCTCTGCTTTCGCAACATAATAGGCACTACTGGTATGCCCATCAGGTAATAAATAATCTGTCGTCACATCAACATAATGAATATCTTCTTCCAGTGCAGTATGAATGATATTATCAATATAACTTTGTAACAACTGCATATTATCACACTCCTTTTTCTTTCATAATTGCTTCTTTCAGAATCAAATAGGCAATCGTCGCAGTAGAACGAACTTCTACATAATCAGCATTTATGATATAATTTTCATGTTCTAAATCGTTTAGAATTTCACAAACTTTGCTAAAATTTTCTTTTGTTTTCTCTGCATTAGGAATCACAAAATAACTTTCCTGTAAAATATGCCTTAATTGCGTCCTGATTCCATGCGGAACAGGTTCAGCATTTTCATGCAAATCAAATGCTAATTCTTCAAATATATTTTTTATATCTGGCAATTTTCTTGCAATATCCTGTGAAGCATGTCTTGAAAATACCAAAGCTTCCAAAAGCGAATTACTAGCAAGGCGATTATTCCCATGGACACCTGTATTAGAACATTCTCCGCAGGCATATAAATTTTCAACTTTCGTCTGAGAATTAGAATCTACCTGAATACCACCCATTAAATAATGCTGACAAGGATAAATCGGAATTTTATCTTTGGTCATGTCATAGCCTTGTTTTAATAAATTCTGATAAATCATAGGAAATCTGTTTTTGACTTCTTCTGGATTTTTATGCGTAATATCCAGATAAAATTCATCTGAATTAGTTCTTTGGCTTTCTGCTATAATCGCATGAGACACAACATCACGGGGAGCAAGTTCTAGTCTGTCATCATATCTTTGCATAAATCTTTCAAAATTGCAATTTAACAAATAAGCTCCTTCACCACGAACAGCTTCAGAAATTAAAAAACATTCCCTAGTATGCCGATTATTAAAAGCAGTCGGGTGAAACTGAATTAAACTTAAGCCTTTTATTTCCGCTCCCATATTGCAGGCAAACATAATACCGTCACCAGTTGCAATAGCAGAATTTGTTGTAAATTCATATACACGCCCGATACCACCAGTTGCCATGATAAAAAAATGACTATGCACAGTTTGATAAGCATTCTCATGCAATAATAAGGCAGAAAAACCTGTTTCAGATTGTTTCACATCACACAAGAGTGTATTTTCACAGATTTCTATATTAGATAATTTCTGCACATGAGCAAGTAATTTTTCAGCAATTTCACGACCAGTAGCATCTTTATGATGAAAAATTCTTCTTTTACTATGTCCGCCCTCTAAAGTCCTATGATAATCACCATTTTCAAGCTTATCAAAATCAACACCCAGTTCTATTATTTTGCCAATATCTTGTTTTGCTTCTTCTACAAGAATATGCACAGTTTCATGATTATTCTGAAAACCACCTGCAATATAAGTGTCTTTTTCATGCCAGGCAGTATTATCTTCTGGAGATTGGTACACACCTGCAATACCGCCCTGTGCAAGGGCAGTATTACAGAGCAAAAGCTCACGTTTTGTTAATAATAAAACTTTTGCAGTTTTTGGCAAGTTAATTGCTGCATATAAGCCAGCAGCACCACCACCAGCAATAATTACATCATAATGATTTGACATGTTAAACACATCCCCTTAATTTTCAAAAACAACAGGCTGAATCTGCCAGATTTCTTCTGCATATTCCCGAATTGTTCTATCAGAGCTGAATTTGCCTGCATTGCAAATATTATGCCATTGTTTTTTTGCAAATTCCAATCTATTATTTTTATAATCTTGCAAAGCCTTAATTTTCACATTGCAATAATCCTGAAAATCTCCCAGTACATAATAATGGTCAGGTGCATGCCAGCTTGCTCCCTCTGTCAAAGCGTCGTATAATTCTTTGAAATCACCGCTTCCGCCGTCAGAGAATGTCCCGTCCATGAGTGTCTGGACAACTTTGCGTAATTTATCATTTTCGGCAAGAATTTTGCGACTGTCATAATCAGGCACAATTTTTTCTAAATCCTCCACTCTTGCACCGAAAATATAATTATTTTCTTCTCCTGCTTCCTGAACGATTTCAATATTTGCACCGTCATAAGTGCCAAGTGTAACAGCACCATTCAGCATTAATTTCATATTACCTGTGCCAGAAGCCTCTGTGCCAGCAGTAGAAATCTGTTCTGAAATATCAGCTCCAGCAACAAGTTTTTCTGCATAAGAAACATTATAATCTGCAACGAAAAATACTTTAATTTTTCCTGCAACTTCTTCATCAGAATCAATTAATTTTGCAATTTCATTAATAAATTTAATAATTGCTTTTGCTCTGCGATAACTAGGGGCAGACTTTGCACCGAAAATAAATGCAACAGGTGGCAAATCTGTAATACTGCCGTCTTTGATGCCATAATATAAATACAAAATAGAAAATGCATTTAATAACTGACGTTTATATTCATGCAATCTTTTAATCTGAATATCAAACACAGTATGTTCCGCATCAAAAAACTTCTCACAAGCGTCCTGAGATTCAAAGCGTTCAGATTCTCTGATATAAATATTTTCCACAAGCTGTTTTTTCTTAGCAAGCTTAATATTCATAAATCTCTGCATAATTGCTTCATCATCAGCAAATTTATCCAGTTCCTTAAGCAAATCTAAATTAGTAATCCAATCTTCTGAACCTAATAATTCTGTTAATAAACTTGATAATTCACGATTACATAAAGCAAGCCATCTTCTTTGCGTAATTCCATTTGTTTTATTCTGGAAACGTTCTGGATAAAATTTATACCAATCCGCAAGAGCTGTATCTTTTAGAATTTGCGTATGAATTTCCGCAACACCGTTGACATAACTTCCCATGAAAATTGCCATATGTGCCATGTGAACCATGTTATTCTGAATAATACGCATTTTATTAATTTCTTGTTTACTTGCATGTTTATGATAT
>CAMWUF010000040.1 GCA_947177375.1 uncultured Ruminococcus sp. | reverse complement strand
TATTATTTGTTGGCAGATTAGTCTATTATAAAGGTGTAGATGTTTTAATCAAAGCATTTGCATCTGTGAAGAATTGCGAATTATTTTTATGCGGAACTGGTGTGTTAGAGCCAGAATTAAAAAATTTATCGAAAAATTTAGCAGTGCATTTTTTGGGAAATTTGTCGGATTATGATTTAAAATCTGCTTTTGCAGATTGTGATATTTTTATTTTGCCGTCTGTGGAAAATTCAGAAGCATTTGGCATTGTGCAACAAGAAGCTATGATTTACGGAAAACCTGTGATTAATACAAGTTTGCCAACAGGTGTGCCGTTTGTAAGTATTCATGAACAAACTGGTTTGACAGTTGTGCCTAAAAATGTTCAGGCACTTGCAAAGGCAATTCAGAAATTAGCCGATTCTCCAGAATTAAGAAAATTATATGGCGAAAATGCGAAAAAACGTGTTTATGAATTTTATGACAGTAAAAAAATAATGCATGAAATTTATAAAATTTTAAAAAATAATTAAATATAAAAGTGAGGTGTTTTATTTGGAAGCATTGGTAACTGGTGCAGGTGGATTTGTAGGAAAATATTTAGTGCAGGAATTATTAAAAAATGGGTTTCATGTGATTGCATGTAAATTGCCAAAGGAAAATATTAGTATAAAAGGCTGTGAAATATTAGATTTAGATATCAATTATCAACATGAAATTAAAAAATTATTAGAAATTTATAGACCAGAACAAATTTATCATCTTGCGGGACAAAGTTCTGTTGCCGTTTCATGGAAAAATCCTGAATTGACAATTGATGTGAATATTAAAGGCGTTTTGCATTTGCTTGAGGCAATCAGAAGTATTGAAGATTATTATCCAAGAATTTTATTAGTTGGTTCAGGTGAAGAATATGGTTATTTACGTGAAAATGCCTGCCCTGTGAACGAACAGGAAAATTTAAATCCTGCAAATATTTATGCAGTGACTAAAGCTTGTCAGACTATGATTGGCAGTATTTATGCCAAAACTTATGGGATGGGAATTGTCATGGTTCGGGCATTTAATCATATTGGCGTGGGACAAGCACCCGTTTTTGTGGCATCTGATTTTGCTTTGCAAATTGCCGAAATTGAGGCAGGTTTAAGACCGCCTGTCATGCAAGTCGGGAATTTAAATGCCAAAAGAGATTTTTCTGATGTGCGTGATATTGTAAAAGCTTATCGGTTATTAATGCAAAAAGGCTGTGCAGGTGAAATTTATAACGTCGGCAGTGGTCATGCAGTTGCAATTCAGGAATTATTAGATATTTTATTAGAATTAAGTCAGGAATCTATTATCATAGAAAAAAATTCAGCCAGAATGCGTCCTGCTGATATTGCTGTGATAGAAGCAGATATTAGTAAATTAAAATCAGATACAGGTTGGCAACCAGAATTTTCATTAAGAGAGACATTACAAACTATGTTGAATCATAACCGAAGAAATTTCGGAATTTTATAAAAAGCAGGTGATTAATTTTGAATGCAAAAACATATGAGCCAATGCAAGAGCAAGCCCTTGAAAAATTCGGCGAAGAACAAAATTTATTAAATGAAAAGCTTTTGAAACGAATCAGAGTATTAGAATTGCAGAATAGTTTATTCAGTCGGCAAATACAGGAAATACAGACAGAAGTTGCAAAATTAAAAGAAACACAGGTAAAAATTATTTTAAAATTAAGTCGCTTTGAAGCGGAAGTTGAAATTTTAAAACAGGAAGATAATAATCATTTAAAACAAGAACTGGACAGATTAAAATTAACAGCAAAATTAAATGCCAATGCAATTGAAAGATTGATTAAAAAACAAGATTAGAGTAAAATTAATTCTCTGTTGTTGAAAAACAGCGGAGGATTTGTTTTTTGGCATACTTGGGACAGTCTTTGCATAGAATTTATTACTAGTGAAGTCAAGGAGGTTTTTGGATTTCATGGAGTTAAGAATGAATAAAGCTGTGATTTCAGCAAATGAAACTGCGGGAAATACAATGCAGGAACAAGGCGTTGAATTAGATTATGTACTGCCTGATTATTATCCAGACGTGTGTAAATTAATTAAATGTTTTATTAAACCAAGTATTGTGAATGAATCTATCAGCGAAAATAGATTATCTTATGAGTTGCTGGCAGAAATCAGAATTTTATATTGCAGTGAAAATAGTCATGTGTTGCAATGTGTGACACAGAATTTGCATTTTTCCAGAACGGCAGAATTACCCGCAGGCGAAAATATTATGACAGAAATTTTACCTGTGACGGATTATGTTAATTGCCGTGCGATTAGCCGAAGAAGATTAGATGTTCGTGGTGCAATTACAATTGGAATTAAAAGCATTGTCATGAAACAACAAGAGGCTTTATGTGATGTATTTGGAAAAAATATGCAGTTACAGAAAAAGCCTTTGCAATATCAGGCAAAAAGAATCAATACGATGAATCATATTGTATTGGCAGAAGAATTAGAATTAGGCAATTCTAAGCCAGCGTTATTGCATGTTGTACGCTGTGAGGCACAGCCTGTGGAACAAAGTCATAAACTTGTTTCTGGAAATTTATTAGCACAGGGAAATTTACAGATTCAGATTTTATATGCCTGTGAAAAAGACGGCGATAGCAGTCTGGAATCTATGAGTTTTCGCATTCCGTATAGCCAGATGATAGAACTGGAGGGCGTGGAGGAACAGGATAATTGTCAAGTATTATGCTCTGTTGCGTCCTGTGATTTAAAGCCCGTTACAGATGAAAATGGCGATATCAGAGTATTACGTTGTGAAGCAGAATTAAGATTATCTTGTGTTGTGTTAAGAATTGCAACAGAGTCATTAGTTTGTGATGCATTTTCAACAGAACACCCAAGTTTGATTAAAAAAACAAAATTAATTACAAGTAGCATTCCTGTTAATTTTTCTGAAATGTTAGTATGCAATACAAAATTAAATTGCACAGATGGAGAATTAGACTGTGTTTATGACGCATGGTGTGAAATTAAAAATTTAACAACAAGTATTGAAAATACTGAAATTTGTATTAACGGCATGTTAAGCTGTTTTGTTTTGGTGCGGGAAAGTACTGGTATGCCAAGATTATTAGAAAAAGAAGAAAGTTTTGAGCATAAATTTACAGTACAGGGATTAGGCACACAGGATATGTTACAAGTAAAAGCTTTTGCAGAAAATTGTTCTTATACGCTGTCGGGTGCTTCTGAAGTTGTGTTAAAAACAGAATTACGCATGGAAGGAACGGTTACACATTGCACAGAAACAGAAGTATTATCTGATATTGAAATACAGGAAGATTTAGAGCATAATAAAAATTTTGCATTGAAATTATATTTTGGCAGAGCAAAAGAAAGTATTTGGGAAATTGCAAAACGCTGTCATACCAGTGTAGAAGCAATTATGGAAGAAAACGATTTAACACAGGAATATTTACCAGAAAATAGCATGTTATTAATTCCGATTACAAATTGAGAGGTCTATTCATGAAAGATATTTATAGTGATATTGCCCAGCGTACAGGCGGAGATATTTATATTGGTGTTGTAGGTCCTGTGCGTACTGGTAAGTCTACATTGATTAAGCGTTTTATGGAAACGCTTGTCATTCCTAATATTGAAAGTGATTATAAAAAAGAACGTGCTGTTGATGAATTGCCCCAGTCTGCCGCTGGAAAAACAATTATGACAACAGAGCCGAAATTTATTCCAGAAGAAGCTGTGCCAGTTTGCTTAGAAGATGGTGCAAAATTCAGAACCAGAATGATTGATTGCGTGGGCTATATTGTGCCAAGTTCGTTAGGCTATATTGAAAACGAAATGCCCCGTATGGTCATGACACCGTGGTTTGATGAAGAAATTCCGTTTAATATGGCTGCTGAAATCGGTACGCAAAAAGTAATTACAGAACATGCAACTATCGGATTAGTTGTCACAACAGATGGCAGTATTTCAGATATTCCCAGAGAAGAATATGCCGAATGTGAAGAACGTGTCATTCATGAATTACAGGAATTAGGCAAGCCATTTGTTGTGTTATTAAACTGCGTTGAACCAGATTCAGAAGAAGCAAAAGCTCTTGCTTTACAAATGCAGGAAAATTATCATACAACAGTATTGCCAGTCAGCTGTATTCAGTTACAAGAATCAGATATTAAAAAAATTCTGACAGCTTTGTTATATGCATTTCCAATCAGGGAAGTCAATTTTGCTATGCCAAGTTGGATTTCTATGCTGGAAAAAGGACACCCTGTAAAACAAGAAGTATTTTCTGTTATCAGACAGTCAGCACAAGATTTAATTACTGTCAAAGATGCAACCAAACTAGCAAAGCCGATTTGTGATTGTCAGTATGTCATGCATGCAAATGCATCTGAAATTGATTTAGGCAGTGGAGCTGTAACAATTGCAGTAACATTACATCATGCGTTATTTTTTAATATTCTAAGCGAATCGACTGGGTTAGAAATCCGTGATGAAAGTAATTTGCTTGAAATTTTGCGGGAATTATGCGAAGTTCGGAAAGCTTATGCCAGATTAGAACCTGCTTTAAAAGAAGTAGAAGCAACTGGTTATGGTATTGTTATGCCAACTCTGGAAGAATTAAGTCTCGAAGAACCTGAAATTATTAAGCAAGGCGGTAAATATGGCGTGCGTTTAAAAGCCTCTGCACCGTCTATTCACATGATGCGAGCAGGCATTAATACAACTGTCAGTCCAATTGTTGGCTCTGAAAAACAAAGTGAAGAATTAATTATGTATTTATTACAGGGCTTTGAAGAAAATCCAACGAAAATCTGGAGTTCTAATATTTTTGGCAAGTCTTTGCATGAGCTTGTCAATGAGGGTTTGCATAATAAATTATTTAAAATGCCTGTAGAAGCACGTATGAAATTACAGGAAACGTTGGAGCGAGTGATTAACGAAGGCTGTTCTGGATTAATTTGCTTTATTTTGTAAAAAATGAAAAATTTCAGCACGGTGATTGGTGAATCACTGTGCTTTTTGTTTCAAATTTGTCAGTTTGCATAAATTTGAATTTATAAAAATATATAAAATTGATAATTAAAAAAATGCTTTTTCAGGAAACACTTGCCTTTTTTCAAAAATTCTGATATAATATAACTATTATCCTGTATTTCAAAGAAAGAGGGGTTTATTTAATTTGAATAAATATAAAAAACTTGCTTCCAATACGCTGGTATTTGCAATTGGTTCTTTTGGGTCAAAAATATTATTATTATTATTAACCAGATTATATACGGCTAATATTTCTTCAGCAGATAACAGTACAAAGTCGTTATTAGAACAGACTGCAAATTTTATCATTCCAATTGCGACTTTTTCCATTGCAGAAGCTGTGATTCGATATGGACTTGACAGAGAATATAATAATAAAGAAGTTTTTACTTCGGCATGTGTGACAGAATTAATTGGTATTATGATAATGCTATTATTTTCGCCATTATTATATTTATTGCCATATGCCAAAGGCTATGTGCCGTTGTTATTATTATATATTCTTGCGTCATCGTTTCGGCAGTTAAATTCACAGTTTGTCCGTGCAAGAGGACTTGTCAGATTATTTGCATTAGATGGTATTCTAGCGACTTTGTCATTATTTATCTTTAATGTCATATTTATTTCTGTGTTGCATTTAGGCGTGACAGGCTTTATGATGGCAGTTATGTTATCAGATTTTTGCTCTGGCATGTTTCTTTGGATAGTTGCCAGCTTAGGAAAATTTTTTGATTTGCGGTATTATAATTATGAAATCACTAAAATTATGCTAAGATTTTCAATTCCTATGATTCCGACAGCTGTATTATGGATTATTACTGGATTTTCAGATAGGTTATTTGTGCGTTATATGGTTAATTTTTCAGTTAGTCCAGATGTCGGAGATGTCGCCGCTGGTGTTTATGATGCCTCTTCTAAAGTCCCGAATTTAATTTCTATGGTATCAACTATTTTTTTTCAGGCTTGGAATATGTCAGCAATTACAGAAAATAACAGCAATGACAGAAGTATATTTTATTATCGCATTTTTTCGGCTTATCAGTCTATTATGTTTCTGGGTGCGTCATTCATGATTGCATTAGTAAAGCCTTTGTCTAACATGTTAATTGATTCCAGTACAGACCCTGCTTATGCCAGAGCTTATCAATTTACGCCAATTTTAATTGTTGGTGTTCTCATGATGAGTTTAAACCAGTTTTTAAGCAGTATTTATACAGCAACACAGAAAACTTCTCATAGTTTCTGGACAAGTTTAATTGCAGCGATTACAAATTTAGTATTAAATATAATCTTAATTTATCAATGGGGTGTGCAAGGTGCTGTGATTGCAACGTTTATGAGTTATTTTGTTTGCTATGTTGTCAGAATTGTAGATACCAGAAGAATTATTTATTTCAAAGTCTATCATGGAAGATTTGCTTGTAATTTGTTTGTATTATTTTTCATGTGCATTATGGCAATTAAAGAACCTAAATGTTTAATTCCAGTGCAGATATTTTGCTTAATTTTCATGCTGGTGTTTAATTCCAGTGCGATTTTGCAGACAGTGAAAAAATTACTGAAACGAGGATAATTAAAATTTAAATCAGAAAGGAATTTATTTATTATGGCTACACCACATTTACAAGGCGAAAAAGGCGATTATGCACCAGTTGTGCTTATGCCAGGTGACCCATTACGAGCAAAATTTATTACAGAAAATTATTTAGAAAATGTCCAGTGTGTAAACAAAATTCGAGGTATGTTAGGCTATACTGGGACTTATCAGGGTATACCTGTTTCTGTACAGGGCAGTGGCATGGGTCAGCCGTCTATCGGAATTTATTCTTATGAGCTATATCATTTTTTTAATGTACAAAGCATTATACGCATTGGCACAGCTGGAGGCATTGCACCAGAAGTAAAACTCAGAGATATTATTTTAGGACAAGCTTCTTGTACCAATTCTAATTTTGCAATGCAGTATCAATTACAGGGAATTTATTCCCCTATTGCCAGTTTTAAATTATTAAAATCTGCTTTTGATACAGCACAAGAATTAAATTTATCTGTACATGTAGGCAATTTATTTTCAAGCGATATGTTTTATGATGATTCAAATTCTTTAGAACAATGGGCAAAAATGCATGTACTCGGAATTGAAATGGAATCTGGTGCATTATACATGAATGCAATGCGAGCTGGCAAAGAGGCACTTTGTATTTGTACTGTTTCAGATTGTCCATTAAAACATGAATTCACGAGTGCTGAAGAACGTCAAACAGGTTTTACAGATATGATGGAACTTGCATTGGAAACTCTCAAGAAATTATAAAAAAATTTTCAAAAAATTCATAGTGTATTAAGTATTTTTTCAAATTCCAGTAGTATAATAAAAATAATCAAAGATTTTCATTTTTTTGAGGATTCCCCCATTATAAATTATTTTTAAAATAATTTGTTTTATTTTTTTTGAAAAACCATTTCCACTAATTTGTTTACCTTTTAGAAGTCATTTT
>CAMWUF010000039.1 GCA_947177375.1 uncultured Ruminococcus sp. | reverse complement strand
TTTTTTCTATTTTACTCCTTTTTTCTTCTCTTGTCAAGGTTTTCGAACAGGTCTATTGATTTCTTTCATGACAGACTGTACAGATTCCAGTTCAGCCGGAACAGAAGGATTTTCTATCTTATTTTGAATGATTTGCAGATTCCGTTTGATTTGTTGTTTCAGCAAATTCATTCGGTTCAGATAGATTTTATTATCTGCCTTTGGAAAACGTTCTTTCAGATTTTCCTGTAAAGGAATATATAATTGATTCGCTTTCTGACGATAAATTTCATATATTTGCTTTAACTTCTGGATTTTCTGCTGATACTGTTCATCAAAACAGACAGTGAGCTGAAATTCAAAATCATCTGGAAGTTTCTGCTGACAGTATGGGCAGACCTCACCTGCTGATATTGAAAATTTTTCATGTCCATGCTGTACCCAATCAACCGCCTGAATGGCTTTCATAAACTGCGAAAATACACTGTCTGAACTGCTGACAATCGATTCAGATAAAAGCTCCAGACCAGAAATCTTTTCAAATACTGATATATCCGAAATATCCTGATAAAATCGATAAATCCGTGCAGTTTCATCAAAAGCAGTCTGATAAAATTCTGAAATATCATTCAGATTATATGGTTTTCCTGCTCCATATTTCAGAACAGTATTAGCGAATTTAATTTTTGTTTTTACACCTTTCTGTGTTTTTTCAAATTTCTGACGAATATCTTTTGCTCGTTTCCAGCATACTTCCTGGAAATCATGAAATAATGATTCTTGTTTCTTACGGACAGTTTCCAACTCTGAAATTGTCTGGAAAAGTGCTGCTTCCGTTCTTGTTCTCTGTGATTCCAGATTTTTTAATTTTTTCTGTAATTCGGCATTCTGCTGACTGACTGTAAAAATCCCGGGTAGATTTGCATACTGCTGAATATTTTGCTGTATAAACTCCTGACAGTATCCCAGAATTTCATAATCAGCAGCAGATTTTCCGGCTCTGAACTTCAGAGTTTTAGCTTTCCAGATAGTTTCTGCGATGGTAGATTTTCCGGTTCCGTTATCCCCATAGATGAAATTCAGACGGGTTGGCATGAATTTTTCTTGATGAAATACCGCAGTATTCAGCAAAATTTCTGTGATTTCTGATATTTCTTTCATGATAGCCTCCTGAAATACAAATCCGGCAGAAGAACAGCAGTTTCTTCTGTATCTTCTTTTCCTTTCCATGCGATGATAAAATGTACTTCCGCACGGAACGGCTGATAGCCCTGTCTGATAAGATTCTGCATTTTTTTCTGAAATTTATTGGAAAATTGCAGTAAGGGAATAAATTGATGCTGATGATGGATTCCAAGATACTTTCCCTGCCATGCAAGCAGTTTTCCACTCTGCATAGATAAAATTATTCTCTTTTTGTCTTTAAAGAAATCAAGCCACACATCCCGCATGGAAAGCTGAACTGTCAGAAATTCTGGTTTCTGATAAACAGTCATATTCTGACAGAATTCAACATCATCAGAAATAAAACTATCCAGAAAATTTTGATTATAGTGTATATGCAGATTCTTTTTTGCTCTGGTCATAGCGACATAGAGCGTTCTTTTTTCTTCATCGGCGTGTATATGATAATCATCCAGCATAATATAAACACTGTCGAATTCCCTGCCCTTCGCTTTATGCATTGTTGAAACGATAACCGCCCCCTGTTCCAGCTGACAGAAATCCTTTAGCCGGGATTCATGCAGAAAACAAGTTAAATCAGAAATATAATATCTTTCGTTTGCATTTTCAAATGTTTCAAGAATCTCGAGAATCAAAGGTAGATTTCTACTTGCTGAATAACAATTTTTCAGTTCTTCTTTTGCAGAATCCCAGAGTGTTTTTGAAATAACAGGGGATTTTCGCTTCTGTTCCAGTATTTTCAGAAAATACCGGATTTCAGCGATATGATAAATATCAAAGCCTTCGTTACTCTGAATCAGTCTTGCAGGAATATTTTTTTGTATGAGAATGCCCATAATACACAAAGCCTGCTGATTCGTTCCGGTCAGAATACAAGTTGTCCCCTGTCTGGATTCCAGCATATCCATCACAACAGCAGATTCCAGATTCCTGCTCTGATACTGAATTAAATTTACAATTCCTTTGGATTTGCTGACAGCAAGAACAGGCTGATTTTTCATGCGATTTGAGAGTGTTTTCACAAATGAATTGGCAAACTCAATAATTTTCCAGTCACTCCGATAATTATCAAGCAAATCATACTGTACAGCATGATAATTCTGCACCAGAGAATAAAAGTACTTTGAGTTTGAACCTCTGAACTGATAAATATTCTGATCATCATCACCAACAGCAATCACATGAATGTCTTCATTTATTTTCATTAACGCTTCAACTAAGGCAAATTCGTTTACGTCCATGTCCTGCGCTTCGTCAATGACAAGTACCGTCTTAGCAATTTGATTCGGTTCAACTTCTCCGCTTTTTATCATTTCGACAGCATTCTTGACAATATTTTCAGAGTCTTGAATATTTCCAATTTTTCCTAGCAAATCAAAACAATAAGAATGGAATGTCTTGATTTCGACAAATGGCACAGCATTTCCAATCAATTCTTTTAGACGATTTCTGAATTCTGTTGCAGCAGCTCTGGAAAAAGTCAGCATCAGGAGCTGTTCATGCTTGACATCTTCCAGCAGTAACAACGATGCTAATTTATGAATAAGGACTTTTGTTTTTCCGCTTCCGGGAGCAGCCGAAACGACAATACAAGAAGAAGTATTATCCTCGATAATTTTCTTTTGCGATTTTGAAAGTCCATCAAAAAGCTGGTGATATTTTGCAGGGGTCATATTTAATTCAATTTCTTTTTCCCTATCACCTGCAAAATATTTATGAATGAATTTTCGATAATCCATCTGAAAATAATCATTAACGAACTGCAAAGCCTGCTGATAATCTTTTGTCATCATATTGGCATATTCTCCCACAATATGAATCTGCTGAATTCGCTGCTGATAGAATTCATTCAACTGTGCATAATCTTCCTTTTTGTATCTGATTCTATTATCCAGCACAAGCCGTTGAAGTTCCATACCACCATAAAACACCAAAAATCCGCCTTCCAATTTCATAGAGCCAATTTTCGACAGATATAACAACGCCTCTTCAATATCATCAGCCTGAATTTTTTCAGGATGATTCCTGTGATAGGCATTTTGCAATTCCAGAACGGAGAATAAAACCTGTATTTCTTCTTTATCCGTCTGAATTTCTCGACTTCTCCTGAACAGAATTTCTACAATCAATTCTGCAACAGAAAAGCAAAGCATTCGTTTCTTTCTGACAACATTCGTTTCTTTTTTCGGCTGTATATAAATTCGATTTGATACAGCATCTTGTTTTTTCAGGATATAGCCCCGAATCGTCCAATAATAGAAAATTGTCTGAATTGCTTTCACAGTAGAAAATTTTATACCATAAGAAAGTGCATTTTCATTGAGTTCTTTCAGATTGAAAACAGTTTCCTCTTCCGGAAAGATAGTCAACAAAAATTTTTCCAGAGCTATATATTTTTGCAGAATTTTCTGAGATTTATTTTTCTGTTCATTCCGGCGAATATAAGCAGTCAAATCTTTAGAATCTGCAAGAATACTTTCCTCACGCAGTCTTTGAATGATTTGAATGACTTCTTTCTTTCCCAGTCCCAATAAATCAGCAAGATAATCTATACGAGATTCAGCGTCTGTATTGCCAGCATTGGCAATACTTCGACTTGAAATCAAGGATTTGATGATTCTTTTGGCATTCATACGTTCGTTATCATCCAGAAATCTTTCAGAATTATCAATTCTGTTTGCAGCTTCGGTCATATTTGGAATCAGAATGCTTGTTGCATAGACTCTTGGAACATTCTTTCCACGTTTGACATATCCGGCATTTTCAAGAGCCTGTATCGCTGATTTGACACGTGTTTCCATATCTGAACCAGTATCATCCCAACCGGCTTGACGAGCAATTTCAAGAGGGGAACAGTATAGCATTTTTTCTCTGGTCATGTTCTTAATTGCTGTCCAGACCTGCTGAATTTCTCTAATGCTCAATTTTGTTTGATTTAATAGAATGAAATGCTTGTCTAAGTCGTTGTCATGATATAATACATAGCATTCTGCCTGAAGATTCTGGTCACGTCCCGCACGCCCTGCCTCCTGAACATAATTTTCAAGTGAATCAGAAATATCATAATGAATCACAAGCTTGACATTAGATTTATCTACACCCATGCCAAATGCTGATGTAGCAACAATGACTTGAATTTCATCATTGATAAAAGCATTCTGATTTTCCTGTTTGATGGCACTTTCCATTTTTCCATTGAAAGGTTTTGCCTTGATACCATCTTGTGAGAGTTTTTTGGCTAATTCATAAGTACGTTTTGTTCTTGAAACATAGACAATTGTTGGACATTTTTTCATTTCAATCATATTCCGCATAGTTGTATATTTCTGGTCATCAGAATCCATGTGCAGAACTTCATAACGCAAATTCTGTCTTGTGGAATCCGTGGCGAAAAGTTGCAATTCAAGATTTAATTTTCTCTTGAAGTAATCCTTAATATCACTGATAACTTTCTGTTTAGCGGTTGCTGTAAAGCAAGATACTGGAATTTGACAGCTGTTTCCTTTTTTTTCCTGCAATTCTCGAATGAAATCCCCGATATACAAATAATCTACTCGAAAATCCTGTCCCCACGCTGAAAAACAATGTGCTTCATCAATAACAAATCTTGCAATATTTCGGGATAAAAATAATCTTTCAATCGTTTTGGAGCGCAAAGACTCCGGCGAAATATATAAAACAGATGCTATTCCATTAGCGACACGTTCAAGAGCTTCGGCACGTTCAATGGGACTTAACAAACCATTAATTGTAACTGCTTCGGCGATATTACGCTTTTCGAGATTATCCACTTGATCTTTCATAAGTGACTGCAAAGGCGAAATCACGATTGTTAAGGCTCTTGAAAATTCTCCTGCCATGAGGGCAGGAATCTGAAACGTCAAGGATTTTCCGCCTCCTGTCGGGAATACTGCTAACAACGATTCATTCCGAACAGCGGCATTGACAGCGTTTTCCTGTAAAGGTTCACCATGATATTTCCGGAAATCTTCATAGTCGAAAATTTCTTTCAAGTATTTTTTTGCATTGAATTTTTCCATACAATAACGGCATTTTCCACAGGGATTACTTCTCAATTGTCTCATGATAGGCTCAATTCTGGGATAATTGATATGTACCCAATAGGGAATAATTGAATACTTGTCAGTCGCTGTAATCAATGCTAGACAATAAGCCAGTTCTATGGGATTTTCCTGAATCATCAGTTTAATATCTGCATTCTGACAAATCTGATTTTTAAAAAATTCCTGAATTTCTTCTGCAATATTGATATCAGGATAAATATTCAGATATTTCCAGAATCCTTTAAATGCCTCTTTTTCTGCCAGTAAATAGGCATAAATATTTCTAAGTTTTTCATCAAGATTCTGAAAAGCATTGATTTCATCAAAGAAAAGCTGTTTTGTTTTTTTTGCATCATTCAGCGGATTGTTAAGCTCGTCCGTTTGGAGTTTATCATCTTTCAGCAGTTTATGATATGGACGATTCGGAAATAAAAGCGGCGAGAGTGTCAGCGTATCTATCACATTACTGCCATCCGGATGATAAATATAATTCCAGTCATGTTTCAGAATGTTATGTCCGCATATGAACTGATAGCCCTGTATGAAAGTATCAAATTCATATGTATTTTCTGTATGCAGTGTTTTATCAGAATCCGTAACTGTTCCATAATCCAGAACTTTCTTTGTTTTTGGATTGATTTCTATATCAATAAAAACTATATTTGAAGACTTTTCCATGCTATACCCATCTCACTTTCAGATAAATGATACTTACAGTATATCACAATTACAAATAAAATACAATATTTTCTCAGATTTTTTCCTGAATGTTTGTAATGTTCCCCTTTAGTTAATCTGCACTTGAAAGAAGATGAACCGTATTTTCATCTTTCATGCCTCGACAGAACTGGTCAAGAACTTTCTGAAACACTGTTTGTCCAGGAGCAATTTCAGAAAATAATGTCATACATGACCTAAGCTTATAGGCATCTATTAAGCCAAATACTGACACTGGGTCATCTGTTTCAAATTGGAGCAGAATCTCTGTAATTTCAAGCAGTCTCACACCAAGTACAGGATGGGATGTGTCAGAAATGCTTGTGTTTGGTTTATGTTTTGCAGTACATAAAATCCTGTGACAGTATTAACTGTTAATACCTTAATTTGTGGGAAGGTATACCAAATCCGTTGTATCTTCCAGGAAAAACAGTGTATGTGTAAAAATACTATGGAGAAACCAATCCGTTTCTGTGTGCCGGCAAGGGTTAGCTGTCCCTTGAAAGAATAGACATATCCTCTGAAGTCACGTCGGACTATCTGCGTCAAAAGGATCATGAAGCGCAGCTTTTCAGAAAGATCCCTGTCACAATCGATGCTCCAACAATCATGATCAATCCGATGGTATGTGATACAGAGGCCAAGTAGCTGACAGTCATTATCCATCCGAAGCATTTTCCGTCAAGCGATTTCACATACGTCGTAGGGATTGCTGATACGAACCAGTCTTTGTACAGCTAGTCAGCAGTCATGATATTGAGTCACTTCGCTTCACAGCACTCTATCTGTATGACCAGAATAATCAAATCATTTTTCACATCTTCAGACGGTGTGACAATTTTAACAGGGTTATACAGCACAAACCATACATATTGTAGCATTGTACTGACTCTACTGCTGTGGTCTCTGTATTTTTTATAAAAAATGCAGAGTTATGTTCAGCTGCAAATGCACTGCCTCTTCCTAAAAATCTGATCATTGTAAATCCTTCCTTTCTTTGATATCACTACCATCTACTATTATTATAGTTTATAGTTAATTTACTTTAAAATAGTATGAAACAGCATCGTCTAAGTCGGAAAATAAGCGAAGATGAGATGCAAGCCATTGTTTGAGATTAGCCCATTCTTTTTCAATAGGATTCAATTCTGGAGAGTAAGGTGGAAGAAAAATCAGAATCATCTGATGATTTTGAGCAATTTCATGGAGTCTTTTCTTCCGGTGAAAGGAAGCATTATCCATAACAAGTACAGAATTTTCAGGTAGTTCAGGCAGAAGAAATTTCTCGAACCAGGATTCAAAAAGGTCTTTCGTCATGGAACACTCGTACTGTAATGGAGAAAGAACAGTATTTCCCTGTTTTGCCGCTACAATATTGAGCCGTTTAAATTTTCTTCCTGAAATCGTATCATACACCTTTTCGCCTCTTGGAGCATAAGCATATTCCCGGCACAGATACTGCTGGATTCCTGTTTCATCAATAGATACAATTTTTTCTTCCGGAATTCCCTGTATCTTTTCAAAATATTCCTCTACTTTTTCTTTACTTTGTTCCTTGTAGGTGAATATCTTTTTTTAAATAAACCTCTTGCGAAATAAAAAGAGATGTGATA
>CAMWUF010000038.1 GCA_947177375.1 uncultured Ruminococcus sp. | reverse complement strand
GCATGATACAGTTGATACAAACATGATAATTCAGTTTGGTTTGAAAACATTAGGAATTTTTGCAGTTATTTTTGCAATTGCCGTGCTGACACCTTGGATTGCAAAACATGTTGACAACTGGATTGCTAACTATAGGAAAACACATGAAAATTCCAAAAATCCCGAAGACAGAAGATTATATTCTGTGCGGTCAATTTATGAATTACCTCCTAAAAAAACAGAATCAGAAGCAACAGAAATGAATAAAAACAAGAAAAAAACTGTTGTTTCTGCAAAAAAAAAACATGATTAATCAGGAAAGGATTTTTTAGAAATGGCGAAAAAAGAAAAAAAAGCAGTAGAAGCAATTACTTCTATGAATGAAGATTTTGCACAATGGTATACGGATATTGTCAAAAAAGCAGAATTAATTGCTTATACCAGTGTCAAGGGCTGTATGGTAATCAGACCTTATGGTTACGCAATCTGGGAAAATATTCAGAAAATTTTAGACAATATGTTTAAAGAAACAGGACATGAAAATGTTTGTATGCCAATGTTTATTCCAGAATCTTTATTGCAGAAAGAAAAAGACCATGTAGAAGGCTTTGCTCCAGAAGTGGCTTGGGTGACGCATGGAGGTAGTGAACAATTAGAAGAACGTCTTTGTGTTCGTCCGACTTCAGAGACTTTATTCTGTGAGCATTATTCACAAGTTGTGCATTCTCATAGAGATTTGCCAAAATTATATAATCAATGGGTAAATGTTGTCCGTTGGGAGAAAACAACAAGACCATTCCTGCGTTCCCGTGAATTTCTTTGGCAAGAGGGTCATACGATTCATGCAACTGCGGAAGAAGCAATCGAAGAAACAGAAAAAATGCTGAATGTTTACACAAGGTTTTGTATTGACGCACTGGCAATTCCAGTGATTCAAGGTAAAAAAACAGAAAGCGATAAATTCGCTGGAGCTGTTTCTACTTATGCAATTGAAGCACTCATGCATGACGGAAAAGCATTACAAGCAGGTACTTCTCATTATTTTGGAGACGGTTTTGCAAAAGCATTTCATATTCAGTTTGCAGGTAAAAATAATACACTGGAATATCCACATCAGACAAGTTGGGGTGTTACCACTCGTTTGATTGGTGCAATTATCATGACACATGGCGATGATAATGGTCTTGTATTGCCTCCAGCCGTTGCTCCAATTCAAGTTGTAATTGTTCCAGCTGCTATGCATAAAGAAGGCGTACTTGAAAAAGCAACTGAATTATATAGAGAATTAAAAAATGCTGGTTTGCGTGTCAAATTAGATGATTCTGAAAATTCAGCTGGTTGGAAATTTGCAGAATACGAAATGAAAGGTGTTCCTGTTCGTGTAGAAATTGGTCCTCGTGATATTGCAGAAAATCAATGTATCCTTGCAACTCGTCATAATGGTGAGAAAACAAAAATTTCTCTTGATAATCTCATAGAAAGCGTACAGTCTAAATTACAGGAAGTACATGATGGGTTATATCAATCTGCACTTGAAAATAGAAATAACAAGACTTATCAATGTCAGACGATTCAGGAAATCAATCAAGCTCTTACAGAAAAGGGTGATGGTTTTATTGAAGCAATGTGGTGTGGAGAAGAAGCCTGTGAAGATGAAGTAAAAGCACAAACTGGTGCTGGCTCAAGATGTATTCCCCTAGAACAAAAACAAATTTCTGACAAATGCGTTTGTTGCGGAAAACCTGCAAAGCATCTTGTGCTTTGGGGAAAGGCTTATTAATCTATGAAGCCCCAAAAAATTATTATATTATTATTGCTGTGTTGTATCCTGTCAGGTTGTGGAAAACAATCTGAACAGGTTACAATTGAAACAGAATTTACTTCTGTTGTCACAACAGAATCAGAATTATTTACTGAAATTCCCACAGAATCAACAACTTTTATAACTGGAATAGCAGAATCTACTGTGGGAACATTTTTAACTAATAGGGCTATTACAGAAATTACTAATACTTCTCAAACAAGTCAACAGACAAGTATGATTCATACTGATACTGCCACAGTAAATACTTCTGCAAATCAAACAATCAATATTCATAATTATACTGTCAAAAATAGCACAGGTTCTAATTCTAAATCTACAAAATCTACAACTTCTTCAACTACGACTTTTACAGAAACTGTTAATGTAACAACTCCTACAGACTCTATGATTGAAACAACAAATCCTACAGAAGAATCAACAGAACCTACAACAGAAGTAATATTTAAATCTGGTACAGTTCAGGAAATTATGGACATGATGACACTGGAAGAAAAAATTTATCAGTTGTTTATTGTCACACCTGAAACGCTTTTAAATTCTGGGACTGTTACAGTTGCTGATGAACAAACGCAAAATGCATTAATTTCCCAACCTGTTTGCGGATTGATTTATTTTGCAGATAATTTAATAGATTCTAATCAGACAACAATGATGTTATCTAATTCACAGCAATATGCAAGACAATCAGGAATCGGCTTATTTCTTGCGATAGACGAAGAAGGCGGACTTGTCGCACGTTGTGCAAAAAAATTAGGCTCAACGGCTTTGTCTCCTATGGCAACTTATGGTGAGCGCAATGATTTCAATGAAGCAGTTTCTATTGGGCAAACACTTGGCATGGGTATTTCCCAATTTGGATTTAATTTAGATTTTGCACCAGTCGCTGATGTAAATTTAAATTCTGGCAATGAATTAGGCAACAGAATTTTCAGTGATAATCCCGAAGTTACTGGCAATATGGTTTCTGGTGTTGTGCAGGGTCTGCAAAGTACAGGCGTTGCTGCTACTTTAAAGCATTTTCCAGGATTGGGAGCTGAAAACGGCAATGCACACTATGATGATGCTGTTTATATTGACAGAACATTAGAACAGCTTCGAACAGAAGAATTTGTACCGTTTCAATCTGGGATTAATGCTGGTGCTGATTTTGTCATGGTAAGTCATCAGATTGTAACTAGCATTGGTGATAATCTTCCGTCTTGCTTGTCTTATACAGTCTGTACAGATTTACTTCGCAATGAATTAAATTTTGACGGTATTATTATTACTGATTCTTTTGCCATGAATACAATTTCTGGTCGTTATTCTCCTGCCGATTCTGCTGTACTTGCCATTCAGGCTGGTGTTGATATTATTTTAATTCCGACAGATTTAACGGCTTCTGTACAAGCTTTGGAAAATGCTGTTTATTCTGGGCAAATTTCAGAAGCTAGAATTAATCAAAGTGTAGAAAAAATTTTATTGGAAAAACAAAAATTAAATCTTTTGGGGTGATGATGATGCAAGATAGATTTTCTAAACAGATTGCTTTTTTATTAGAATTAGATAAAATGAAAAATATTTATCGACAGACACTTGTATTACATGAGGACAGACCTGAAAATGATGCAGAACATAGTTTTCATTTAGCGATAATGGCTTGTATTCTGGCAGAACATGCCAAAGAAGAAATTAATATCTTGCATGCTGTCAAAATGGTATTAATTCATGATGTGGTAGAAATTGATGCAGGTGATACTTACTGTTATGACAGTGTCGGCTATCAGGACAAAGCAGAACGTGAACAAAAAGCAAGAGATAGAATTTTTGCAATTCTGCCTGAAGACCAGAAAGAAGAATATTCTGCCTTATGGAACGAATTTGAAGAAAGAAAAACACCAGAATCTAAATTTGCAAATGCATTAGACAGGATTCAGCCCATGTTATTAAATTATCAAAAAGGCGGTATTTCTTGGAAAAAGCATGCAATTCATGCTGAACAGGTAGAACAACGCAATTTGCCTATTACACAAGACGGCAGTGATAATATTTATGAATTGGCACAAGAAATTATTGCACTAGCCAAACAGGAGGGAATGTTATTATAATTATATATTAAGGAGAGAGAATTTTTATGAAAGAAATTGCAATTGGTCAAAAAGCAGAAGTCTACACAAAAGTAACAACGGATAAATTAGCAATTGCTGTTGGCAGTGGGTCTTTAAAAGTATTTGCAACACCTTCCATGTGTGCATTAATGGAAGAAGCGTCTTGCAATGCGATTTCGCAGTTTTTAGAAGAAGATGAAACAACTGTGGGAACTTCTTTACATATTGAACACACAGCTCCCAGTCCAAAAGGTGTAACGGTTACAGCAGAAGCGGAAATTATTGCTGTCAATGGTCGTGAAATTACTTTGAAAGTAACTGCACATGATGAAATTAGTGAAATCGGTCATGGTGTACACAAGCGTTTTGTTGTGGACTCTGAAAAATTTCAAAGTAAAACTAATTTAAGGAAGTAATTTTATGCAAGATATGCCAAAAGAAATTGAAAGAAAATTTTTAATTGCTTGCCCAGATAAAAATTTTTTAGAAAATCTGCCGAATTGTAGCTTTACAGAAATTACACAAGTGTACTTGATTCAGAATGAAAATGGGTTTACAAGACGAGTGAGAAAGCGTGGCATTAAAAATAATGTTAGCTATACCTACACACAAAAGAAGAAAATCGGCTTTGGTGAACGTATCGAACTTGAAAGTGACATTTCTGAATCTGAGTACCAGAAGCTTTTGCAAGAAGCTGACCCAAATCATAAACCAGTAAAAAAAATTCGCTACTGTATTGCTTATAAAACGCAAATGCTGGAGCTGGATATTTATCAATTTAGTAAAAATCTTGCGACTTTAGAAATTGAATTACCAGATATTAACATGCCTGTAAAACTTCCTGACTGGGTAAAAATTATTGCAGATGTGACAGATCAAAAAGGCTATAGCAATTTTGAGTTATCTCTTGTGTTAAAATTCCCTGAAGAAATTTAAAAAAATCTCCCTTGTCTAGCAAAGCAAGGGAGAATTATTTTAATTTTATTTTTCTAGAAGTTTATTTTTTAATAAACACCAGTCAAATATAGTAAGCTTATCATCTTCGCAGAGGTCAGCGTTTTTCCAGTTAGCAAGCTGTGTATCCGGAACAGCAAGAAGCCATTTTTGAAGAATAATAATATCAGTAACATCTACTTCGCCATCTAAATTAATATCTCCTAACGAACGGTTTATTTGCCAAGCAAAGATTGTATAGCCATCATATAATTGACTATCACTATGATCAGCGAATGGAGCTCCCATATCCAATGCAAGTTTTTTCATATCGCTAATAGATTTTAGCATAGAAGTATCAACAGTAGCATCTTTTACACCAACATTTGCCGCACAATCTGTTCCTGCGAAGCAATTAATAATATTAGCTTTGCAAGTGGTATTATCATTGCGAATAACTGCACCACAAATTGCACCAGCAATTGTATTTCCAGAAATTTTACCATTTGCTTGATAGCTATTTTCAATTGTTGCATAAAATTGCTCATTGCCATATTGATTAAATAATATCTTTCCTACAAGACCGCCAGCATATGCATCAGAATTTACACTTCCCATATGATAACAATTAGCAATACAGAAATTATCCTGTCTTGAAGTGCCATTATAGAGATATCCTGTAATACCTCCAGCAATTGCATTTGCACTTACATCACCAATAAAAGCACAATTTTCAATTCGAGCAGAATATTGTTGTTGCCCTACAATTCCTCCAGCATTTGCATCAGAAGTTTTTACTTGTCCAGTGACAACAACATTACGTACTTCGCAAGTGTTTTCACGCAATACACCAAACAGCCCAGCATTTACCCATGTACCATCTACATTAAGATTTTTAATATAGTGTTCATTGCCATCATACACACCATAGAACATTCGTGTTTTATAATTATAATCACCATGTCCATCGTCGCCATCAAATCCTAATCCAATTGGCACCCAATTTTCATTTTCAAGATCAATATCAGCAGTTTGCAAATAATAAGCTCTGCCATATACTGGATTATACGCAGTATTATTTACCAGATCACGCATTTTTTCAAGATCAGCTTTATTTTGAATTAAAAACGGGTCATTCTGTGTGCCACTTCCTGCAAAAAAGCCTGTTGGGATTTCTTTTACTGTTACTGCTAATTCTGTTGTTTTTGTAATATTATTTTCAGTATAATTAAATATTACTTTCTTAGTACCTGCTGTTGAAAAATCATATTCTATTTTTGCACTTGCAGTAATATCCTTTGTGCTACCATCTTCATATTTAGCAGTAATTTTAATTCCGTCTGTATCAAATGCTTCACCTATGTAATAATCTGTTTTCTTTACATTTTCTACTGTAATATTACTAAGCGAAGAGACAGGTGTTTCAAGTACCCAAATTTGATTTTTTGTGTCAGAACGTGTTGCCAACTGCACACTATTAGAACTATTTACTGTAAGAACACAATCTGGAGCATATACACTATGAATAATATAACCATCTGTTACTTTTTCAAATTTATATGTTTGTGTATTATCACTTGATTTTTCGTAAAGATTAATATTTGTACCATTGCTAGGAGTATCACTAAATGGGTTCACAACGAATTTATTATCTATCTGTGAGTACAAATAATTTTCTGTACCACCTGATAATTTAAACTGATAATCTTTTGTAGATTTCTTTGCTGCAATAATAATATCTTGCTTGTTTACTGCCTTTGCTTCGGAAACTGCCATATATTTTCCAGTACCAACATTTTTTAATAAATATACACCAGCAGTCATAGTTTCATATTGATAAGGGTCGCTTTTTCCATAAGGTCCATTTGTATAATTAAATACAACACCTTTATTAACATTGACAGTACTTGAACTATCTCCCCATTTTGTACGCACTTCAAAATGCAGATGATAACCAGTTGATGCACCAGATGAACCAATTGTAGCAAGTGGTTGTCCAGCTGTCACACGCTGATTTTTTTCTACTTTGATAGAATTATATTTAAGATGTCCATAGACATAATACCACCCATCATCGCCCTTAATATAAATTGAATTTCCCCATGTATTAATATGACTTTGGGGGCATTTTCCATAATCAGCACTATTACTATTCCAACTACTAATATGTTGGCATTGATTATTAGTACCATATACTGTACCCGAAACGGCACAATAAACAGTATCATCTCCTTTTTTATCATGCAAATCAATTCCTTTATGTGTGCCACCATAGGATTCAGAATAACCATACACGAAACCTACTACACAGTTATTATTGACAGGAAAGACTGCTGTTTTTGTTGCCGCTGCTTTTGCTTCTAATACTTGACATCCCATCACAAACACATAACAGAACATGATTATCAGTGATATTATAATTAATATCCCTCTTCTTTGAATATTTTTAACTTTCATTAATAAATAATCTCCTTTCTAAAAAATAATCCCAGTATAATTAATAATTTAATTATACTACTTTTTTTAACTGTTGTCAATATCATTTTATATTTATTTTAATCTATTTTTAATAATAAATTATAAAAATATTTTTTACAAGCGTATTTTTTTTTAAAATCTGTTGCGAAATTTAAAAAAATATGCTATAATAAAAATAAAAAAAGGAGATGAAAAACTTTGTCTGATACATCAAAAACAAGATATTTATGCAATGATTTTCTGTCATTTCTGGGAG
>CAMWUF010000037.1 GCA_947177375.1 uncultured Ruminococcus sp. | reverse complement strand
ATTTTTTTGTTTAAAAAAATTCAAAATATTTTAATGCCTGATAAATACCATCATGCCATAAATTAGAAGTCACATAATCTGCATAAGGAATTAATTTTTCACCATTGCCCATCGCAATCGAAGTACCAACTCCTGCAAACATAGGCAAATCATTTAAACTATCACCAATAGCATAAGCATTAGATTTATCAATATGATAATAATTTAAAATATAAGCAATGCCAGTTTGTTTGCTATAATTTTTCTGTGTCATTTCTGCAAAGCCATAACCCCTGTCAATAAATTCAAAATACGGCGATATACCAGCCTTAAATTTTTCTAAATCTGTGTGTTCATCATAAGCAATCACAAATTTATCAAAACTAAAATCTTCATCTTGCACACTTCGCCAAATATTTTTTTCTTGCATTTTAAATATATTTCGCAATTCTTGAATAAACGGGAGCTGAACAGCTTGATTATCAAAATAAAATGCATCACGGCGTTCATATAAGGGCGAAGCGTTACAATCACGTACAAGCTGTGCCATTTGCAAGCAAATTTTTTTAGCATTTGTATGATAAAACACTTCTTGATTGTCAATTTCAATATAAGTCCCACAACCGCAAATATAACCGTCAAAACCTAATGCCCTAACATCTTCGTCAACGTTAATCACAGGTCTTCCAGTATTGACATATAGCAAATGACCTGCTTTTCTTGCCAATTGCAAAGCTTTTACAGTACTCTCTGGCACATAATGTGAACTAGAATCTTCCATTAATGTGCCATCAATGTCAAAAAACATAATTTTACGCATGTTAAACCTTTCTAAGAACCTGCACTAATTCCAATGCAGATAATGCACAGTCATAGCCTTTGTTACCAGCTTTTGTGCCAGCACGTTCAATAGCCTGTTCAATCGTATCTGTTGTTAGAATACCAAATAACACAGGGATTTCAGTTTCTAATGAAACGCTAGCAATCCCTTTTGAAACTTCTGCACATACATAATCATAATGCGAAGTTGCTCCACGAATGACAGCTCCTACACAGATAACAGCATCATAATTTCCAGTTTTGGCTAATTTCTTTGCCATCAGCGGAACTTCAAACGCACCTGGAACCCATGCAAGTGTCATATCATCTTCATTCACATTGTGACGGCGTAAACAATCCTCTGCACCACCGACTAATTTTGATGTGATAAATTCATTAAATCTGGACGCAACAATTGCAATTTTTAAACCTTTGCCGTCATAAAAACCCTCTAATACTCTCATAAAAAACTTTCCTTTCTTAAATTTATCATATTAAATAATATTAATTTTTTTCAAAAATGCCTTAAATGTTTCAGCCATTTCATCAGGAATCAATGCATACATCATATGCCCTTGTTCAGATAAATGTACTTCTCCACCACATTGTTTAGCATACGCAATACCAGCATTTTGCCATGTAATAGATTTTACAGGAGATTTCAGATTACTAATATAAAAACAAGCTGGACATGTTAAAATACCAGTATTATCTGTTTTAATAGCATTTTCTGTCATAAGTAATGCTTCTTCTGAAATTTCCTGATTTAATAAATATTTATAAAAAAGCTCCTCATATAAAGCTTTTTCTTCATCAGTTAATTCATTTCCTGTCATTAATCCAGACGCATTAATTGTTTTATTTTTTAAAAGCTTTGCAAGAAATCCACGTTTTGCAACAACAGAAAGAATTTTTCTTTGTTGCATGACCATTTTTTCTTTTTGGGTTTCGGGAATTTCTTTTGCTTGTGCAAGTGCCATACTGGGAAATCCCATATCAATGCCAAGAATTGCTTTTACTTCTTCAGGATAAGTATTTGCCCAATAAATAGCCTCAAATCCTGAATAAGAATGCGGTGCTAATACATAGGGCGGATTAATCCCAGATAATAGCAAAGCTTTTCGGCTTTCTTCTACAAGATTTTCAACAGTTCGTTTTGTTATCATAGAACCGCTGAAGCCATATCCTGCTTTTTCAACAACAGCTATTTTATATGCATTTGACATTCTGCGATAAATTGGCTTATATTCCAACACTGGTGATGTGACACCTGAACCAGACATGAAAATAATTGTTGATTCGCTATTTTTTCCCTCACTATAAACATTTAAAAAAGTGTCATTTACTTTTACTTTATTTTCATAATTCATAATAAATTTCCTCCTTTCATATCATATTATCTTTTTCGGCCTGCAATGATAACATGATTACTCATACCAATAATTGACTTTTCTTTACAAATTGATATATGATAATCTGTCCATATTTTAAACTGTTCCTCATTCCAACTATCAGCTGTATTACATAACATAGGCAATAATCCATCTTGTGCAAAATGTAATAATACTTGAACAGAATGTTTTTGATATAGTTGTTCCATTTCTTCATAAGATGAGTAATAAGTATCTGTCCAAAAGCACTTAGGATGGTTATGTTTTAATACTCCAGTTTCTTTTATTTGATTTAACAGATTATTATCTAAATAACTAGTATCACTTAATGCAATCATTTGATTAAGATATAATCTTGGAATATATGCAGTGACTAATATTCCTCCAGTTTTAAGCACTCTAAGCGATTCCGTTAAACATTTCATTCTTTGAGATTCATCAATCAAATGATACATTGCACCCATATTTAGTACAATATCAAATGTTTCATCTGAAAAACAACCCATATCCGTTGCATCTAATACTTTTGTATCCATATGATATGGTTTATTTTTCAGTTCTTCCCTCATATATGCAACATGTCGGGGCGTAATATCTGTTGCAGTCACTTGATGACCTTTATCAGCAAAATAAAACGCATAGACACCTGTACCAGATGCACAATCTAAAATGACAGATTTCTTTTCAATCAAGGAATCTAACATTTGTATTGTTGTAACTAATTCTATTTTTCTTGCATTATTTGTTGATAACCTGTCCTCTTCCCGATAGTTTTCATAATATTTTACAACTTCATTCATTTACTTACGCCCACAAACTTCAATTAAATGTCCCATTTTTTCCTGTTTGGTTCTGAGATAATATAAATTTTCCTTTTTAGGAGCAATTTCAATTGCCTCACGGCTGATAATTTCGATGCCGTATTCTGACAAATCAGAAATTTTATCAGGATTATTTGTCATAATTCTTAATTTCACAGCTCCCAAATCTTTTAGAATTTTTGCTCCCTCGCTATAATCACGCAAATCTGGTGCAAAACCTAATTTTATATTTGCCTCTACAGTATCTAGTCCATGTTCTTGTAAATCATATGCTTTAATTTTATTTAATAAACCAATGCCACGCCCTTCTTGTCTTAGATAGACTAAAATGCCACGTTGTTCTTTGGCGATTCGTTTTAAAGATTCTTCCAGTTGCTGACCACAATCACAACGACAAGAGCCGAATACATCACCAGTTAAACATTCTGAATGCACACGACAAAGTACAGGATTTCCGTCCGAAACATCACCCATAACAAGTGCAATATGTTCACGACCAGTAATTTGATTTTGATAGCCATGAATGATAAAATTTCCATATTTCGTTGGCAAGTTTGCACTGGAAACATGTTGCATAAAATTATCATGTAATCTACGATATTTCTGCAATTCTTTAATCGTTGTTAAAATTAAATCATATTTTTCAGCAAAGGCAATTAATTCTGTTGTTCTCATCATCGTGCCATTTTCAGCCATAATTTCACAGCATAAGCCACATTGTTCTAATCCAGCAAGTCGCATAAAATCGACAGTTGCTTCTGTATGTCCATTACGTTCTAACACACCGCCAGCTTTTGCTTCTAATGGAAACATATGTCCTGGACGTCTGAAATCTGCTGGACGTACATTTTCTTCTACACACATTCTAGCTGTATAACCACGTTCTTCGGCAGAAATACCTGTTGTTGTGTTGACATGGTCTATGGATTCCGTAAACGCTGTACAATGATTATCTGTATTATTGGCAACCATTTGATGTAAGCCTAATTTTTGAATATAGGCATGTGACATTGGCATACAAATTAAACCTTTTGCTTTACTTGCCATGAAATTGACATTTTCTGTTGTTGCGAATTGTGCTGCACAAATTAAATCACCCTCATTTTCTCTATCTGGGTCATCAATAACAACAATTAATTTTCCTGCTTTAAGAGCTTCCAAAGCTTCTGGAATGGTATTCATTTTCATATCTAAAAGACTCCTTTTTTTAATTAAATATAGCCATGTTCGGCAAGAAACGCTTTTGAAATGCTGTTAGATTTTTGAATATTACAAAATTTTTCAATATATTTTGCAATCATATCACATTCTAAATTGACTATATCACCGATTTTTTTAGATAAAAGCGTTGTTTGTTGCCTTGTATGCGGAATCACGGAAACAGAAAAATCCTGTTCTGAAATTTTCGCAATGGTCAAACTAATGCCATCAATTGTAATAGAGCCTTTTAGAATCATATAATTTAATAATTCAGGCTTTGCAGAAATTGTTACCCAAATGGCATTGTTTTCTTTTGTAAAATTTTTAATATTTCCTGTGCCGTCAATATGTCCAGAAACAATATGCCCACCGAAACGACCATTTGCTGACATCGCACGTTCTAAATTTACAGGACTGCCAGAAGATAATTTGCCTAAATTTGTGCGTCTCAAAGTTTCTGGCATAACATCAGCAGAAAAGCATGTGTTATCAAATTTACAAACTGTTAAGCATGTGCCGTTTACAGCAATGCTATCACCTATATGCATATCTGATAAAATCAAATTTGCTGAAATCGTTAATACACAAGAATCAGCTCCTGTTTGTATTTTTTTTAATTTGCCGATTTCTTCAATAATACCTGTGAACATGCTTATTCCTCCAGAATATCATAGTCTAATAATACATCACTGCCATACTGGTGAATTTCAGGCATACTTAATTTATAAGCTTCTTCTACTTCAAATACGCCAACACCACCGACAGCAGATTTTGCAGAAATACCGCCGAAAATTTTAGGTGCAATATATACTTGTATATGTTGCACAATACCAGCCCTCAATGCAGATTCATGTAAAGCTGCTCCGCCTTCCAGTAATACACTATCAATTTCTAATGCTCCTAATTTCCGCATGAGAGAACGCAATTTTACATGTCCGTCTTCTGATGGAACTTCTAAAATATGAACACCTGATTTTTCAAGTTTTTCTGCTTTATATTTATCAATATGACAAGAAGCTACATAAGTCGGGACATCTTTTGCTGTATGAACAAGTTTGCAATCCAAAGGAATTTGCAAATTACTATCACAGATAATTCTGACAGGATTGCTTGGATTTTCAATTCTACATGTCAAAGTTGGGTCATCTGCTAATACAGTGCCAATTCCACACATAATACCTGCAAATTGTTTTCTGGTTTCATGTACATGATAGCGGGATTTTTCGCCTGTAATCCATTTTGAAAATCCTGCACGGGTGGCTGTTTTACCGTCAGCTGTCATTGCAATTTTAATCATACAATAAGGCGTTCTGGTTGTAATATAATGAAAAAATATTTTATTTAATTTATCGCATTCTTGTTTGCATATATTTTGAATCACTTCAATACCAGCTCTGCGGAGCTGTGCAATGCCTTTTCCAGCAACTAGCGGATTTGGGTCGTTTGAACCAATATATACTTTTTTAATACCAGCTTCTATAATAGCATCTGTACAGGGAGGATTTTTTCCCTGATGACAGCAAGGCTCTAGTGTGACATATAATTCAGAGTCTTTCGGATTTTCTATGCAATTTTTTAGAGCATTACGTTCTGCATGTAGTCCGCCATAACGTTCATGCCAACCCTCACCAATAATTTTATTATTTTTCACAATGACAGCTCCCACCAAAGGATTCGGATTGACAAAGCCAATGCCATTCTGTGCGATAGTAATTGCACGTTGCATATAGTTATCAATAATATTCATAGAAATTTTTTCCTTTCTTATGCAAAAATACCCTGAAAAAATCAGGGCATTCAGAACAGAAAATAGTATCAAAATAAATTTCTATTCTTCTTTCATCCAGACTTTACTGTCGGTACTGGAATTGCACCAGTTCAGCCCAAAAGCTCGCAGACTATCACTGCCGATTGTGACTTTCACACACACCCCGAAGAATTAATAATATTATTATATATGACTTATGAACATTTGTCAAGTAGTAATCAGAAATTTTTTGAATTATTTTCAAGTTGCATCATATTCAGGTGCAGTATCTAAGATATTTCCAGTATTTTCATGATTTGTCACGGGAGCTGTTACTGGTGAGTCAGTAATAACAGGTTGTGCAACAGTTTCTGTAATCGTTTGTACAGGAGGTTCTGTTATGATTTCTACTAGTTCAGAATTTGTTGTAACGGGTTCTGTTACGACTATGATTGGCTCTGTATCAATAATTGAATTATAAATATCTTCTTTTATTGAAATAGTGGTAAAAATCGCATCATACCAGGCTGTTGTTGTTGGGTCTGGTTTTTCCGTTGTGACAATCGTTTCAATTGAAACGCTCCAAGTCGAAAGTGTATGCAATGGTTCTCTTGTTGTTTCTGTCAATTCTTCTAATGGCGGTTTTGTTGTAGTTGTAGTTGTTTCTGTCACAATGACAGAATGATTTGTCATATTATCTCTTGCTTTTATTGGATAAATCATTAAAAATAATAAAACAGATGCTGTTACAACAAGAAATAAAGAACAGGCAATTAAAATTGCTTTTGTAGAATTATGAAGTTCGGAAATAAAATGCGAAATCTTCATGACAGAATATCTCCTTTTTTTTCTGATTTTTGTAAGATAGAAGACTGTTCACAAACATGACGATATGTTGTGGGTGTCATTCCAACACGGCGTTTAAACTGCCGCATAAAATAAACATCTGTTTCAAAACCGCATTTTTGTGAAATAACAGTAATCGTATGATTTGTTGTTGTTAGCAATTTTTTAGCACATGCAATTCGGCTTGTAATGACATCTTGCGTGCAGGTTGTGCCAAATGCTAATAAATATATTTTATGAAAATATGGTTTGCTAATTCCTAAGTTATCACAAATTTCTTGAATACTCCAGTTTTGAGCAGGAAATCTATAAATTCTGCTACGAAGAAATGTTAATTTATTGTAATGTGGTACTTCTGAAGCAGGTGTGACTGTTCCATTTGACCCTTCCATGAGTAAACATAATAATAAATGCAAAGTATATTGTCCTGTTTCAGGTGTATGACAAATTTTTGATGAATAAATAGATTCTTGCAATAATTTCCAGAGTTCTTCAAAAACCAAAGGTTGTGCCAGTGTATAGACTTCTGAAAAATTTAAATGATGTTCTGAAAATTTTTGTAAATATTCTTCTGTGCAATGTAAATGCAAATAGCGATATATTGTGATATTCCGTAATTGCAGAAATAATTCTTTTGTTTGAAATGGAACTATCATAAATGTAAATGGTGGCATATAATCTGTCACTTATACACGTCTCCGAGCCCACGAGACATCTCAGGATCTGGTATGCCGTCTTCTGCTTGAAAAAAAAAAGGGGGGGGGGGGGGGGGGGGGGGGG
>CAMWUF010000036.1 GCA_947177375.1 uncultured Ruminococcus sp. | reverse complement strand
AGCTACATCAGAACAGCAAAAAATTCTAGAATTACTTAAAGAAAGTGATAAAAATATAAATATGCTTTGTCAACTTGCAGAAATGCATTTTGAAGTGTTATCAACAAATCTGGTAGAAATGGAAATTCAAGGTTGGATTGTTAATAAAGGCATGGATTACTACCAATTAGCAGATAATTTAAAATAAATTTAAAGCAACTATTGATTTGATTGATTTGATTTGAAAGGAGCGTGTGCCGTACAAACGGTGAAACTATGTCTAATTTAGTAATTGTAGAGTCTCCAGCGAAAGCTAAGACCATTCAGAAATATTTAGGTACAGGGTATGAAGTGATTGCATCTATGGGACATGTGCGGGATTTGCCAAAATCTAAACTTGGTGTAGATGTTGAAAATAAATTTACACCACAATATGTAGATATGAAAGGCAAGGGCGATGTCATCAAAGACTTGAAAAAACGTGCTAAAAAAAGTGACTATGTTTATCTTGCAACTGACCCCGACAGAGAGGGAGAAGCGATTTCATGGCATCTTGCACAAATGCTTGGTCTTGACTTAAACGCAAATAATCGAATTGCTTTTAATGAAATTACGAAAACTGGTGTCCAGAATGGTATGTCTAATCCTCATAAAATTGATTTAGATTTAGTCAATGCACAACAGGCAAGAAGAATTCTGGATAGATTGGTTGGCTATAAACTTAGTCCATTTCTTTGGAAAAAAGTCAAGCGTGGTTTATCTGCTGGTCGTGTGCAGTCTGTCGCAGTGCGATTAATTGTTGACAGAGAAGAAGAAATTAAATTATTTGTTCCAAAAGAATATTGGACAATTGATGCAAAATTATATGTAGATAGTGATAAAATTTTTTCTGCAAAATTAGCTTCTGTAGATGGCAAAAAAATAGAGCTTGAAAATCAGGAACAGACAGAAAAAATTCTGGAACGGCTTAAAAATGCAGTATTTCAAGTGCAGACGATTAAGAAACGTGTTACCAAAAGGCAACCATCACCCCCATTTATTACTTCGACATTGCAACAAGAAGCATCTAAAAAATTAGGATTTCAATCAAAACGTACCATGAAAACAGCACAGGAACTTTATGAAGGCATTGACGTAAATGGTATGGGAGCTGTTGGTCTGATTACCTATATGCGAACCGATAGTTTAAGAATTTCCGCTGATGCACAGGAATCAGCAGCAGAATATATTAAAAATAATTACGGTGATAATTATTTGCCTGAAAAACCCCGTGTATTTAAAAGCAAAAAAAATGCACAAGATGCCCACGAAGCAATTCGTCCATCTATGCCAAATGTAACGCCTGATAGTATTCAATCAAGTTTAACCAGTGCCCAATATAAATTATACAAGTTAATTTGGGAAAGATTTATTGCAAGTCAGATGGCAAATGCTTTATTAAATACTATCTCTGTAGAGATTCAGGCAGATAATTGTATTTTTAAAGCATCTGGCTATTCTGTGAAATTTGATGGCTTTACAGTTCTATATGATGACAAGAATGACTCAGAAGAAAATGAAAAAATGCTTCCGCCTCTTAAAGAACAGGATATTTTAAAAATTGCTAGTCTTGACGGCAATCAGCATTTTACACAGCCTCCTGCAAGATATTCTGAAGCGAGTTTGATTAAAACGTTGGAAGAAAATGGAATCGGCAGACCAAGTACCTATGCACCAACGATTACAACGATTTTATCCAGAATGTATGTAGAACGTGAGGGAAAACAGCTCCGTCCAACGCCTTTAGGCGATGTGACAACACAAGTCATGAAAGAACATTTTCAGCATATTGTAGATGCAGATTTTACAGCAAATATGGAAACAGAACTTGATAATATTGAACAGGGTTCTGCGGATTGGGTGAATATGCTGGATAATTTTTATCAGGATTTTTCAAAAACACTTGCAATTGCTGAAGAAGCCATGGACGGCAAGCATATGAAAATTCCAGAAGAAAAGACAGATATTATCTGTGAACAATGTGGAAAGCCTATGGTAATTAAATTTGGACGTTTTGGAAAGTTTATTGCTTGTACAGGTTATCCGGATTGTAAAAATACACACAAAATTGTACAAGAAACCTGTGGTATCTGTCCTGCCTGTGGCAATAAAATTATTCAAAAAAAATCCAAACGTGGTAGAAGTTTTTATGGTTGTTTGGGCTATCCTGAATGTCATTTTATGACTTGGTTCACTCCTACAGAAGAACATTGCCCGCAATGTCAGTCTACGTTATTTAAAAAAGGCGGTAAAATGGGAATGCTTATTTGCCAAAAAGATGGTTGTGGCTATGAAAGGAATTTAAAATGAAAGAACATGCAATTGTAATTGGTGGCGGTCTGGCTGGTTGTGAAGCTGCTTGGCAATTAAGTCAGGCAGGGATTCCTGTCATGCTTTACGAAATGAAACCCAATAAATATAGTCCAGCTCATCATCATGAAAATTTAGCAGAACTTGTTTGTTCTAATTCGTTAAAAGCCTCCCGTCTGGCATCTGCTGGCGGATTGCTGAAAACAGAAATGGAATTACAGGATAGTTTATTAATTCCCTGTGCAAAAGCCTGTGCTGTGCCTGCTGGAGGTGCATTAGCAGTTGACCGTGAACAATTTTCAGCACTTGTGACGGAAAAAATGCAAAAACAGAAATTAATTACTGTGATTCGTGAAGAAATCACAGAATTGCCAGATAAAAATGCAATTATTGCAACAGGACCTTTGACTTCGGATTTACTTGCTGAAAAAATAGAATTACTCTGTGGCAATAGATTAAGTTTCTTTGATGCGGCAGCTCCTGTTGTTTCTGCTGAAAGCCTTGCTATGGAAAAAATTTTCCTGCAATCAAGATATGACAGAGGTGAAGCGGATTATTTAAATTGTCCCATGAATCAACAAGAATATGAAGATTTCTGGAATGCTTTGGTAACTGCTGAAAAAGCCCCCTTGCATGAACATGATAAAGAATTTTTTAAAGTATATGAGGGTTGTATGCCTGTAGAAGTTCTGGCATCAAGAGGAATTGACACACTTAGATTTGGTTGTTTAAAGCCTGTTGGCTTGCGTGACCCGAAAACAGGCAAAAGACCATATGCTGTTGTGCAATTACGCCGTGAAAATAAAAATGCAACAATGTTTAATTTAGTTGGCTTTCAGACAAATTTAAAATTTAATGAACAAAAACGGGTGTTTGGCATGATTCCAGGTTTAGAGCATGCAGAATTTTTAAGATATGGTGTCATGCATAGAAATTTTTTCCTGAATAGTCCTGAATTATTAAATCCAGATTATTCGCTTAGAAATGCTGAAACTATATTTTTTGCTGGACAAATCACAGGTGTGGAAGGCTATATGGAATCGGCTTCCAGTGGTATGATTGCTGGGAAAAGCCTTGCAAGAAAATTACAAGGCAAATCGGCATATATTCTGCCAAAGGATACAATGACAGGAGCATTAGCTAATTATGTCAGTGAGGGCGGAATTTCTGAATTTCAGCCTATGGGTGCAAATATGGGACTACTGCCTGCTTTATCGGAACGTATCAAAGGAAAACAAGAACGCTATCAAAAAACAGCAGAACTTGCTGTCTCAAGATTGACAGAATTTTTACAGAACTTGGAGTAATTTAATTTATGAAAATTATTGTAGACGCTTTCGGCGGTGATAACGCACCGTTGGAAGTTATCAAAGGTTGTCAACTAGCAAAACAAGAATTACAGGTAGATATTATTTTAACAGGTGATGAGACAAAGATTAAACAAGTTGCAACACAAAAAAATCTCGATATTTCAGGATTTGAAATCCTGCAAGCAGATGAAATTTTTGACATTCATGCACAACCTGCAAGCATTTTAAGAGAAGGCAAAAATACTTCTCTTGCAGTAGGATTACAGGCACTTCGAGAAGGCAAAGGTGATGCTTTTGTCAGTGCAGGAAGTACAGGAGGTTTGGTAACAGGTGCAACGCTTTTAACAAAACGCATTAAAGGCATTAAACGTCCTGCACTTGCACCAATGTTGCCTTCAAATCAGAATAAATTTATGCTGTTAGATGCTGGAGCAAATACAGAATGCAGAGCTGATATGCTAGTACAATTTGCTATCATGGGAACAGCTTATATGAAATGCGTGAAACAGATTGCTAGTCCAAAAGTTGGATTATTAAATATCGGTGCAGAAGAAACTAAGGGACGAGAACAGGAATTACAGGCTTATGAATTATTAAAAAATGCACCCATTAATTTTATTGGCAATGCAGAAGCCAGAGAACTCCCAGAGGGTAATTATGATGTCATTGTTTGTGATGGATTTTCTGGTAATATTACATTAAAGCTTTATGAGGGTATGGGAGCTTTATTTCGGGATAGTTTAAAAAAATGGTTCAGTGGTGTCAAAGGCAAATTATCAGCTTTGTTATTATTAAGCGAAATCAAAGATTTTCAAAAATTAATGGACTACAAAGAAGAAGGTGGTGCAATTTTATTAGGGATTGCCTATCCAGTGATTAAAGCACATGGCAGCTCTGATGCAAAAGCTTTTTATAATGCCATTCGTCAAGCCAAAAAATGTGTTGATGGTAATATGATTTCTGTGATTACAGATATTCTCGAAAGCATGAAAGGAGAAAATTAATTTTTATGAATATTTCTTTTTCAGAACTAGAAAAAAAAATCGGCTATTGTTTTAAAAATCAGGATTTTATTTATGAAGCATTATCGCATTCTTCTTATGCAAATGAGAAAAAAAAACAAAGAAAGAGCAACGAAAGACTGGAATTTTTAGGCGATAGTATTTTATCACTTGTTGTATCACAATATTTATTTGAGCATTACCCTGATTTACCAGAGGGAGAATTGACAAAAATCCGTGCGGCTCTTGTTTGTGAAAAATCTTTACATAGATTTGCTTTGAAAATTAATTTAGGTGATTATTTATTATTGGGCAAAGGTGAAGTTCATACGGGTGGGCGTGAACGTCCTTCTATTTTGGCAGATGCTTTTGAAGCTGTCATTGCAGCAATTTATCTTGATGGTGGGTTAGAATCCGCAAGAGAGCATATTTTGCATTTTATTCCTAAAAATATTCCAGAAAAGCATTCTATCTTATTTGGGGATTATAAAACAGCTTTACAAGAAGTCATTCAGAAAAACCCTGAAGAAAAAGTAGATTATCAATTAATTGAAGAATCGGGTCCAGACCATAATAAAACGTTTGTCGTAGAAGTATATTTAAATTCCAATGTAATTGGGAAAGGAATTGGCAAAAGTAAAAAAGAAGCTGAACAAATGGCTGCAAAAGAAGCACTTGCTTTAATGGGTTATGAAGATGCATCATAATATTTCTATTTTTATTCCACATGCAGGTTGTCAGCATCAATGTGCATTCTGTAATCAGAAAACGATTACAGAACAAAATAATTTGCCACATGGTGCAGAAATAAAAAAAATCTGTCAACAGGCTATGCTTCAAATTCCTGATAAATCTAAAACTAATACAGAAATTGCTTTTTTTGGTGGTAGTTTTACAGCAATTAAACAATCTTATATGCTGGAATTACTGGAATCTGCACAGGAATTTATCGGGGAAAATAAATTTTCTGGTATTAGAATTTCTACCAGACCAGATTATATTAATCCTGAAATATTGGCATTATTAAAATATTATCATGTCACAAGCATTGAACTTGGCGCACAGTCTATGAGTGATAACATATTACTTGCCAATCAAAGAGGACATACAGAGCAAGATATTATTTATGCGTCAAAATTAATTCAAGAATATCATTTTGAATTGGGCTTGCAAATGATGATAGGCTTATATCAAAGCACTTGGCAAGATGAATCTGAAACTGTTGATAAAATCATTAAAATTAAGCCTGATACAGTCAGAATTTATCCTGTTGTGGTTTTAAAACATACGAAACTTGCTGAAATTTATCAAGCTGGGAATTATCATTTTTTTGATAATAAGCAAAATTCATTAGATGATGTCGTTGCAATGACGGCTGTTTATATGCAAAAATTTATGCAAAATCATATTAAAATTATTAAAGTTGGATTACATGCGAGTGAATTTGTGGAATCTGATAAAATTGCAGGCTATTATCACCCTGCATTTCGGGAGCTGTGCGAAAGCAGAATTTATAGAAATCATATTGAAAAAATATTAGAAAATTTAAATTATTTTAAAAATCAAGAAGTAATATTTGCTGTAAATAACAAATGCATCAGTAAAGCTATCGGACAAAAAAAATGTAATATTAATTATTTTAAAAATAAATTTTTTGTAAATATTAAAATTAAACCCGATGAAAATTTAGGGCTGTTTGAAGTAAGATTATTAAATTGCTAGAGGAGTAAAATGAATCCATGTATTTGAAATCTTTGGAATTACAAGGCTTTAAATCTTTTCCAGATAGAATTAAATTAAGTTTTGACAGAGGTCTGACGGCAATTGTAGGTCCTAACGGTAGCGGAAAAAGTAATATTAGTGATGCTGTGCGGTGGGTGCTTGGAGAACAGTCCACCAAAACACTTCGTGGCAATAAAATGGAAGATGTTATTTTTTCGGGTACAGTCGGCAGAAAACCTACAGGTTTTGCTTCCGTCACGCTGGTAATTGATAATAGCGAAAATCGCTTAGAAGGCTATGAACAAGAAGTTAGCGTGACAAGAAAATTATATCGTAGTGGTGATAGTGAATATCGCATTAATGGAAAAGCTGTCAGATTAAAAGATATTAATGAACTTTTTATGGACACAGGGCTTGGACGTGATGGCTATTCTATGATTGGTCAGGGAAGAATTTCTGAAATCGTAGGTGCAAAAAGTAATGAACGCCGTGAAATTTTTGAAGAAGCTGCTGGAATTTCTAAATTTCGCTATCGAAAAACAGAGGCGGAACGTCGTCTTGCTCAGGCACAGGAAAAAATGGAACGTGTGCAAGATATTTTTTCAGAACTGGAAAACAGAATTGAACCGCTTAGATTACAGTCAGAAAAAGCACAAAAATTTTTAATGCTTGCAGAAGAAGAAAAAAAATTAGAAGTTTCTATCTGGATTCAGCAATTAGATGACTTGCAGGAAAATTTAAAAAATCTGCAAGAAATATTGCTGATAAATCAGACAGAATATGAAAATATAAAACTTGATATTGCAAGTGAAGAATTAAAAATTCAGACTTGCTATCAAAATATACAGGCTTATTCTGCAAAAGCAGAAGAAGCACATGCTTGTGTGAAAAATTTGCAAGAACAGATGTTACAAGCAAAATCTGATATTGCTGTCTCAGAAAATGATATGATTCACAGTCAAGATACTTTGCAAGCTTTAAAAAATCGTCATGAACAGGATTTACAAGAACAAAATTTTTTGCTTTCTGAATTAAAACAAGCAGAAGAAAAAAATTTAGAAATACAGGAATTGTTTATTACAACCAGACAGGCTCTTGCAAATGCAGAACAGGATTTTCAAAAAACAGAAAAAAATTTTCAAATAAAAATTGAAACAGCAACACAAGCAGATGAAAATTTGCATGTATTATATTTACAGCGAAGTGAATTACAATTTGCAATTCGTTCTGCGGAAGAAAAAACAAAGCAATTTTTCACAGAAATTGCAAATCTTGAAATAGAAATAAATTCTAATATACAG
>CAMWUF010000035.1 GCA_947177375.1 uncultured Ruminococcus sp. | reverse complement strand
CTTGTGTATTAATAAATAATGCAGGAATTTTATTATCATCAATATAGACTAATGCATATTTAAAATGAAAGCATTCTTCGCCTGTAAACTGTTCTAAAACCAAATCACGATAGGCAATTTGCCATGGTAAAAATCTTGATTTTTTTTCAAATTTTATATTTTCAGATTCTGTTTCTATTTCAAGTGTTTCAGTGACCTCTTCAAAATCTATTTCTGGAGCTGTTGCTGGAGCTGTTGTTAAGACAATTTCTTCAACATCTGTTTCCATAACAGTATTTTTTATATTTTCTGCAATTTCATTCTGATTACAACCGCATAGAAAAAAACATAGCAAGAAAGCCAAGCTTGCATAACGCATAAAAATTTTCCCCTCTCTTTGTAGATGATAGATTTAACAAGGTCGAACTAATTCACAAGTTCGACCTTATTAATCAAATCTATTATAATATCTGTCCTAATTTTGCAAGTCGTTCTGCTGTTAGATAATGCTCACATTCATGGCGATTGGGTCTGCCCATAAGTTTCCGCATAGAAGCTCTGACATCACCATTTTCAAATAATAAGTGATATAATTCTTCATTAATCGGCATAGGAACGCCTAATTTTTTAGCAAGTCCATGCGTTGCTTCGCAACAATAATAACCCTCTACAGTACCAACTTTTTTGACAGCTTCGTCTGGTGAAATGCCTTGTCCGATTAAAATACCTGCTCTACGATTACGGCTATGCATACTAGTACAAGTGACAATCAAGTCACCAATGCCACTAAGTCCAGTAAATGTATCAAATTCTGCACCCATTTCCAGCCCAAGAGCTGTAATTTCATGAATGCCCCTTGTCATAAGAGCAGCCTTTGTATTATCGCCGAAGCCTAAACCGTCACTGATACCTGCACCAAGTGCAATAATATTTTTCATTGCACCGCCAATTTCACAGCCAATAACATCTGCATTGACATATAAACGCAATGTCCCTGAAGTAAATATATCCTGAATATATTCTGCATATGTTACATCTTGACTAGCAACTGTAACCGTTGTAGGAATGCCTCTTGCTAATTCTTCGGCATGTGATGGACCTGTCAGGACAACAATGGGATGATTCGGGCATTCTTCCTGCAATACTTCGCTCATGCGTTTATAAGTCCCTGCTTCTAGTCCTTTAGAAGTATTTACAATTACAGTTTTTTTTGTTAAATAAGGCGAAGCTTCTTGTGCAACGGCTCTTAAAAACGGTGTTGGAATGCCAATTAATACAACATCTTTTTCAGATACACAAGCAATATTATTAGTTAATAAAATATCTGACGGAATTTTCACACCTGCTAATTTTCCCGCAAGTTCTCCAGTTGTACGAATTTCTTGAATTTCTTCTGGAAATTTTGACCAGACAGTGACATCATGTCCCATGTTGCGACACATGACAGCTAATGCAAGTCCAAATCCGCCTGACCCTAAAATTGTAATATCTGCCATAAAAATACGCTCCTTTTTGAAGTTATTTATTAGTTAGTGACAGATTGCTATAAAATATTACAAGATTTAAGAATTTTTTTTCTCTCCGAATTTACGTTCTGTGTGATTTTTCAAGCGTGCAATATTAGACCTGTGCATAAAAATAATCATAAATGCCATGACACACTGCAAGCCAAAATGCAGGAATAATTGTCCTTTGGTATATTCTGTATGCCAGATAGATTGCGTGATAAGTGTCAGGAATGGACAACATGCCGTTGCAATAATAGATGCTAAACTGACATATTTAGAAACAGCCAGAATTACTGCAAAAATGCCAATTAAAATGAAAAATACTTTCCAGTCAAGAATTAAAAATATAGAAACGCCAACTAATACACCTTTTCCGCCTTTAAAATGATGATATAACGGAAATACATGTCCTATAATAGCAAATATGCCAGCCAAACAGCCAATCATATAGAAATCTGGATTTTGTTCAGGTAATAATAAATTTGCAAATAATTTGCTTAATAAAACTGCAACAACGCCTTTGCCTAAATCGCCAATTAGCGTGAGCAAAGCACAAGTTTTTCCAAAACAACGCAAAGTATTTGTTAATCCTGCGTTTCCACTGCCAAAATTACGAACATCTTCGTGTTTTAATAATCTGACAGTTAGAATTGCAGAATTAATACTGCCGAACAGATAGCCAAGAGCCATTGCAATGACACATATAAGAATTGTCATAAAAATTCCTCCTAGCTATTTAATCATCATTACGATTACGTTCACGAATAATAAATCTAACAGGTGTGCCATCTAATCCAAACGTTGTACGGATTTGATTTTCAATATATCTTTGATAAGAAAAATGAAATAAATCTGCTCTGTTTACAAATAATACAAACGTTGGCGGTTTTGTAGATGCCTGTGTCATATAATAAATTTTTAATCTTCGTCCTTTATCAGACGGCGGTTGTACTCTTGCGATTGCATAAGCAAGTACATCATTTAGAGTACCCGTGCTAATTCGCATAGAATTCTGTTCATAGACATGCTGAATTAAATCAAATAATTTTTCAATTCTCTGACCTGTTTTTGCGGAAATAAAAATAAACGGCACATAAGACATAAAACTAAAATCATTTTCAAGCTTTGTCTGATATTCTTTCATGGTTTTATCTGTTTTTTCCACAGCGTCCCATTTATTTACAGCAACAATGCAGGCTTTGCCTTGTTCATGAGCGTAGCCAGCAACTTTGGAATCCTGTTCTGTAAAGCCAACTGTTGCATCAATCATGATAACACAAACATCTGCCCTGTCAACTGCCATATAAGCCCTTAATACACTAAAATGCTCTACACGTTCTGTAATTTTAGATTTTTTGCGAATTCCTGCTGTGTCGATAAATATAAATCTATTATTATTGCGTTCTATAATCGTATCTGTTGCATCTCTGGTCGTTCCAGCAATATCAGAGACAATCACTCTTTCTTCACCAGCAATTTTATTAATCAAAGATGACTTTCCAGCATTTGGTTTGCCGATAACGGCAATTTTAATATCAGTTTCTTCATAGTCATCAAAATCAGATTCTGGAAAATGGCTGATAATTTCATCTAACATATCACCTGTACCATGACCATGGACAGACGAAATCGGAAACGGTTCACCAATGCCTAAATTATAAAATTCATAAACTTCCATTGGAATTTGTCCCAGATTATCGCATTTATTCACAGCAAGAACAATTGGCTTACCGCTTTTTTGCAGCATATCTGCAACAGCATAATCATTTGCCGTTACACCTGTTCTGACGTCTGTGACAAATACAATGACATCTGCATGAGAAATTGCAATTTCTGCTTGCTGACGCATGAGAGTCAGCATTTTATCATCTTCTTTTGGTTCAATGCCTCCCGTGTCTACAACCATAAATTTATGTTCCCGCCATTCGCACTTAGAATAAATTCTATCTCTTGTGACGCCAGGGGTATCTTCTACAATAGAAATTCTTTGTCCAACAAGTTTATTAAATAAAGTCGATTTTCCAACATTTGGTCTGCCAACAACGGCAACAACAGGCAAAGCCATGCTATCTCCTCCTTTTAATTGATTCATTAATCTAAATTTCCTAATATCGCATCTAGCAAATCATAGCCATCGTTATTAACAAGCTGAATGTTAATATTTAAATTTTTTTCTACATCAGAAATTTTAAAATCATCTAAAAATACATCACTATTTTTTCGAATCATACTAGATGATAATAATAATATATCACCTAAATTTTTATTTTTCAGTTGATTCATTAAATCCTGAGCTGTAATAAGCCCAGTAACAGTGATAGTTTCACCAAAAAAATAATTCTTAATACAAAATACTTGACAAGTCAAACCAGAAAATTTTCTTTCTGCGTTTTTTACAAGCTGACAGATAAACTCATAAGAACTTTTTCCAGTGGCAATAGAAATTGTCCTGTTTATATTTCTGGTTTCTTCATCTGCTAAAGCTGAATAAAATTCATCTGCCAGAGAACGCAACATGCCAACACCATTTTCATATTGGGGATAATCTTCATAATAATCAGCATCAGGCAAATCTCTTTCTGCAATTAAAAAAAATTCATCAGATGGAAATACAACTCTTGTATGAAATTTTTTTAAAAATTCCAATTGATAATTTTCTATTAAATCAATTGCTTGACTAGCAGTTTCTTTTGTAAAGCTTGTCAACGGATATAAATTTTCTCTGAATTTAGACAATCCAACAGGCACAACTGCAACACTTGTTAAATTTGGCAACATTTGCCCTAAATCTTTCAGAGTCCGTTCCAATTCTGCACCATCATTCAAATCAGGACAAAGTACAATCTGACAATTTAACTGAATCCCTGCTTTCGCCATTTGCCAAAGATAATCTAATTTTTGTCCTGCAAAGCGATTATTCATCATTTTGCAACGCAATTCTGGATTTGTCGTATGTACAGAGACATTAATATTTAATTTCATCTGAATAATTCTGTCAACGTCTTGTTGTGTCATATTTGTCAGCGTGACATAATTGCCCTGCAAAAAAGACAATCTTGCATCATCATCTTTAAAATATAAACTTTCACGCATATTCGGGGGCATTTGGTCAATAAAGCAAAATACACATTTATTTCTACAGCTTTGTTTTTTATCCATAAGAAAACTTGCAAATTCAAGTCCTAAATCATCGTATTCATCTTTTAAAATTTTTACTTCACGCTGAATGCCATGATTTTCAATGACTAGTGAAATTTTAGTTTCTGATGCATAATACATGTAATCTAATACATCATGTATATTATGCTGATTAATAGAAATTAATATTTCGCCTGTCTGAATGCCTGCTTTATCTGCAAGAGAATTTTTTATGACACCTGTAATTTCAGCCAAAAATTCACCGCCTTTCAAGAAAAACAAAAACAGAGAGAAGCCCCGCCTCTCTCCATTTGTTCCTGTTATTATAAAACATCAATTTTAATAACTTCTACGCCTTTATAGAAACCGCAGTTTTTACAAACTTTGTGTGGAGCTTTTAATTCTCCACAATGGTCACATCTGCTCATTGCTGGAGCGTCTAATTTCCATACTGCACTACGTCTTTTATTTTTTCTTGCCTTAGAAGTCTTTCTTTTTGGTACTGCCATGCTAGCACCCCCTTAATCAAAAATTATTTTGTTCATGCAGCTACACTCTGTTAGATTTCTATCACAGCCACATTGTGGACATAAGCCTTTGCAATCCTCACTGCAAAGCAATTTTGTAGGCAGTTCTAATATTAAATCTGACAAAGCAATTTCTGCAATATCAATGCTATCTGCTTTTGCGATGACATAATTTTCTTCATCTTCTTCATCATGTAAAAATCTCACAACAAGATGTTCTGCATCATAAGAAAATGCCTGCACGGTCTGCTTCAAACAGCGGTCACAGGTGACAAGCAAAGAAAAAGTGATTTGCATTGTCAATGTTACAACACCAGCACGATTGGCAACTTTACCTGTTATTTGCACAGGTGTCGCAAATTCAAAATCACGAATTACTGCAAGCTGTTCTTCTGGCATTACAAACGAAAATGCCTCTGAACTATTTGGAACATTTAAAATATTTTTAATATGCATTATCATAATTGCAAATCCTCATTTCTTTCAAGAGCATCAAGCACCACAAATTATATTATAGCGAAATTTTTTTAATTTGTCAAGTGTTTTTTAGAAAATCAGCAGATTTTCACCAAAAGCCAGTTATATTTGCAACTGGCTTTGGGAAATTTTTTAGAATTATAAATATCTTGTGACGGATTCTGGCAAAGCGTCATTATCAGCAGAAACTGTAAATGTCACAACAGTGTCTTTTCCTGTGAGAGCATCCAGTTTTGCAAACATTGCACCCAAAGCATCAAAATCTGCACCGCCGATTTTCAGAATGCCATCAATGAAAATTTCCTTGATGTCATAATTGCCTGCTAACATACCTGCAATAAATCCATAGAAATTTTCATAGCCTGCAATGTCGAACTGTTCCACACCAACCCAACGAACTTTGTAGCTAATAGAACGTCTCAGGGTTTCGCCTTTTTCAATGCATACCAGACAGCCATTTGTTTCAGCAACTGCTGTATTGATTCTGTCAATCAAATTTTTGGTCTTGCCAGTGCCTTTTCTTCCAGTGATAATCTGAATCATGGTTAAAAAATCTCCTTTATTTAATAATAATTTAAACTCATCATGCAATGCATCATGAATTATGCTTGAATTAATAGCCGAGTTTTTGCTCTAACTCTGCTTTTGCACCCTCATAACCAGGTTTTCCCAGTAATGCGAACATATTAGATTTATAACTTTCAACTCCAGGCTGATTAAACGGATTTACACCCAATACATAGCCAGAAATTGCACAAGCCTTTTCAAAGAAATAAATCAAATAGCCCAGACTAAATTCTGAAGTATCTTCCAGCTCTAAAATAATATTCGGCACACCGCCTTCTGTATGAGCTAAAATTGTTCCCTCAAATGCTTTTCTGTTGACAATGGACATATTCTGACCACACAGAAAATTTAAGCCGTCCAGATTTGCTTCATCTTTTTCAAGATAAAAATCCTGTTTTGGCTGTTTAATATCCACAACAGTTTCAAACATAATGCGTGAACCCTCTTGCACATACTGTCCCATAGAGTGCAAATCTGTAGAAAATACAACAGATGCAGGGAAAATGCCTTTATTATCTTTGCCTTCGCTTTCGCCGAATAATTGCTTATACCATTCAGACATCATAGCAAAACTTGGGTCATAAGAAACTAACATTTCAACAGATTTGCCTTTCCTGTATAAAATATTTCTCAATGCAGCATATTGATAGCAGTCATTCTGTTCAAAATCAGCTGTATAATCTGCTTGTGCTTGTCTTGCACCTTCCATGAGTTTATCAATATCACAGCCAGCGACTGCAATCGGCAACAAGCCAACTGCTGTTAATACAGAAAATCTTCCGCCAACATCATCAGGTACAACAAAAGTTTCATAACCTTCTGTATTAGATAATTCTTTCAAAGTGCCTTTTGCCTTGTCAGTTGTAGCAAAAATATGATTTTTTGCTTCTTCTTTTCCATATTTATCTTCTATCAGTTTTTTAAATACTCTGAATGCAAGTGCAGGTTCTGTTGTTGTACCAGATTTGGAAATAACATTCACGGAAATATCTTTGCCCTCACAGATAGCAAGAATTTCATTTAAGTAAGTCGGATTAATATTATTGCCAACATAATAAATATCTGGTGTATCTTTTTTCATGTTATTATAAAACGGCGATTTTAAAAATTCAATCGCTGCTCTTGCACCAAGATAAGAACCGCCAATACCAATGACAATCAGAATATCAGAATTGTTCTGAATTTTCTTTGCTGCTTCTTTAATGCGGGCAAATTCTTCTTTGTCATAATTTGTGGGGAGTTCTACCCAACCCAAAAAATCTTTGCCTAATCCTGTTTTATCATGCAGAATTTTAGCAGCGGTTTCTACTTGTGCTTTGATACCCGTCAGCTCGTCCTGATTGACAAAGCTTTTCAGGTAGTTTGTGTTTAAAGTTAATGCCATAAACAAACGCCTCCAAAAAAAATCAGAATTCATTTATTATCATACTATAAATTTGGAAATTTTGCAAGTATATCTTGCAGTTAT
>CAMWUF010000034.1 GCA_947177375.1 uncultured Ruminococcus sp. | reverse complement strand
GCTCTTGATTTTTCTAAAAAACATGCTATACTAGAATTAGCACTCTCAGAGTTAGAGTGCTAATATTCACTAAGAAAAGAGGATTTTACAAATGGAAACAAAGGCTTTTCAGGCAGAATCTAAAAAACTGCTTGACATGATGATTCATTCGATTTATACACATAAGGAAATTTTTTTGCGTGAATTAATTTCTAATGCAAGTGATGCAATTGACAAATTATATTTTCGTTCTTTGACAGACGATTCTGTTGGATTAAACAAAGGCGATTTTTTTATTCGTCTGGATATTAATAAAACAGAACGGACAATTACCATTACAGATAATGGCATTGGCATGACAGAAGAAGAACTGGAGCATAATCTGGGTACAATTGCAAGCAGTGGTTCTTTGAAATTCAAGACAGATAATCAACTTGGCGAAGACCAACAAATTATTGGGCAGTTTGGTGTTGGATTTTATTCTGCATTCATGGTTGCAAAACGTGTTACTGTGTATTCCAGAGCATTTGACGAAGAACAAGCTTATAAATGGCAGTCTGAGGGCGTAGAGGGCTATACAATTGAACCAACTGACGAAGTTAGCAATCTTACAAAACACGGCACTAAAATTGTATTAGAATTAGCTGATGATTCTGACGAAGAAAATTACAGCGAATTTCTGGAAGAATTCAGAATTCAACATCTAGTCAAAAGATATTCTGATTATATCAGATTCCCCATTCAAATGGAAATTTCTCACAGAAAATTAAAAGAAGGTACAACTGACGAATATGATTTAGAAATTAATCTTGAAACACTAAATAGCATGGTTCCTTTGTGGCGTAAAAATCGTTCTGAATTAACAGACGATGATTATAATAATTTTTACCAAGAAAAATTTAATGATTATATGCCCCCTATGGCATTTAAACATGTTCATAATGAGGGAGCTGTCAGCTATGACGCATTGTTATATATTCCGTCAAAAGCTCCATTTGATTATTATACACGTGAATATGAAAAAGGCTTGCAGTTATATACAAATGGCGTGCTAATCATGGAAAAATGTGCAGATTTGCTTCCTGATTATTATAGCTTTGTCAAGGGTCTTGTAGATTCAGAAGATTTATCTTTGAATATTTCCCGTGAAATGCTACAGCATGACAGACAATTAAAATTAATTGCCAAAAGCATTGAAAAAACCATTCATAACGAATTAATTCGTATGCTCAATAATGACCGTGAAAAATATGAAAAATTCTTTGAAGCATTTGGCACACAGATTAAATATGGCATTTGCAGTGATTACGGCATGCACAAAGATGATTTGCAGGATTTGTTAATTTTCAGGTCTTCCCGTGATGATAAATTAATTACACTGTCTGAATATGTAGAGCGTATGCCAGAAGACCAGAAAGATATTTATTATGCATCTGGCAATACGATTGAACAAATTAAAGCTTTGCCACAAACAGAAGCTGTTCTTGCAAAGGGCTATGAAATTTTATATTTCACAATTCCAGTAGATGAATTTGCTGTGAAAAATATGATTTCTTTTAAAGACAAAACATTCAAATCTGTGACTGCATCTGATTTAGATTTAAACACAGAAGAAGAGAAAAAAGCCCTTGATGAAAAAACAGAAGAAAATAAATCTCTGTTTGAAACCATGCATAAAGCCTTAGAAGGCAAAGTAGAACGTGTGACTTTGTCAAGTCGTTTGAAATCACACCCAGTTTGCTTAACTAGTGAGGGAGATTTGACACTGGAAATGGAAAAAACACTCAATGCAATGCCAACTGATACGAAAGTACAGGCTAAGCTTGTATTAGAATTAAATCCAGAACACCCAGTATTTGAAAGATTAACAGCTTTGAATGGTTCAGATGATGAAAAAGTACGGAAATATGCAAAATTATTATATAATCAGGCATTATTAATGGAAAATATGCCGATTGATAATCCAGCAGAATTTTCTAATTTAATTTGTGAACTCATGTAAAAATAATTCTGATAAGCCTGTTGTATTACGACAGGCTTATTGGTCTATCTACTGGAAAGGATTTTATTACTATGTTTGATGCAATTTTGCAGTTTTTTGTAAAGCTATTGCCGAAACCGTTAAAAAATTTATATGATAAATTTGAAGAATTAATCGTCTATATTTATTATGGTGTTCTGACAACAATCGTGAATACAATTGTACAATTTGGTGTAGAATTTGGCATTTTATCTCATATCAACTGGTCAGAACGTTTAGAAAATTTCTTTGCAACAAGCATTGCATGGGTCGTTGCTGTTATTTTCGCATTTTATGTAAATAAAAAATATGTTTTTAAGAGCAAGACAGAATCTACAAAACAGCTTATGTGGGAATTATGGACATTTATCTCTGCAAGGTTACTTTCATGGGCAATGTCTGTTGGCATTATGCAGCTTGGTGTGCCTCTGTATATGATGGAAAACGGAGAGAAAAATTTCTGGATTTATTTTATCTTCTATTTTGGTCAGCAAGTGGTTGTAACACTGGCAAATTATTTCCTGAGTAAATTTATTATTTTCAAAAAACAAAATAAGGAGAATTAAATTTATGTTTATTTATCAGCGTAAACCATATTATTATGAAACTGACCAAATGAAAATTGTTCATCATTCTAATTATATCCGTTGGTTTGAAGAAGCAAGAATTGCTTATTTTGATAATTTGGGCTATAGCTTTGTGAAACAAGAACAACATGGCATTATTTGCCCTGTTCTGACAGTAAATGCAGATTATAAAAAAATGGTTTATTTTGGTGATGAAATACAAATTGAAACAGAAATCAATTTTTATAATGGCATTCGTTATGGATTTGCCTATACTGTGAAAAATGCTACTACAGGACAAATTTGTTGTACTGGTACAAGTACACATTGTTTTTTGAATCCGCAAGGCAAGCCAATTCAAGTAAAAAAAGAATATCCTCTGGCACATGAAATGCTGACACAAGCGTTACAGAATGATAAAAAACTAGATAATCAGACATAATATTCATAACATTCTGTATAAATTGAATAATATTCAACAAAATTTTATAATTGGCTTTTGTGTTTTATCCAAATTGTGATGATTTCACATCACATATTTGTAGAAAATGTCAATTGTAACCAACGCAAAAATAAGGTATACTATTAATATAATGAGATTTTTCTTGTTATCCAAATATTAAGAAAGGAGAACGTCTTTAATTACTATTTAATTACTATTTAAATTAAAGACGGGCAAAATTACTATGGCAGTAAACGATTCTAGCGAAGTAAAGAAATTCAAAAAGCAGTTTAGCGAAAGACTGCAAAACAAATTTAATGTTTCTCCCGAAGAAGCATCAGACCAACAAGTTTATGAGGTACTTTCTGCACTGGTTGTGGAACAACTCAAAACCAAACGCCGTAAATTTATCAATCAGGCACATTCTGTAGGAAAGAAACAGGTATATTATCTGTCTATGGAATTCTTAATGGGTCGCTCTTTGAAAACAAGCCTGTATAATCTTGAAATGGCAGATTCTGTAAAAGAAATGCTTGCTGAATTTCATATCAATCTGGATAAAATTTATGAATGTGAACCTGATGCAGGGTTAGGCAATGGCGGTTTAGGCCGTCTTGCAGCATGTTATCTGGACGGTATGGCAACACAGGCAATGCCTGCTATGGGACATTCTATCTGTTATGAATATGGTATTTTCCAACAGAAACTGGAAGACGGCTGGCAGACAGAATTGCCTGACAACTGGTTACCAGGCGGAAGTGTATGGCTTGACCCAAAACCAGAAAAGGCTATCGAAGTGCATTTTGAGGGTGAACTGAATGAATACTGGGATAATCAGTATCATCATATTTCACATGTAAATTATAGTACTGTTATGGCAACACCTTATGACATGTATGTTTCAGGTTATGATAGCCCTGGCGTTTCTGTTTTACGTTTATGGTCTGCAAAAGCACCATCTTTTAATATGGAGCTGTTTAACCAAGGTGACTATGCAAAAGCAATCGGACAGAATTCCATGGCAAATGCAATTTCTAAGATTTTATATCCAAATGATAATCATTTAGAGGGCAAATCTTTAAGATTGCGTCAGCAATATTTCCTTTGTGCCGCTGCTGTGGGTGATATTGTCAATACACACATGAATGTATATGGTACTTTGGACAATTTGCATGAAAAAGTAGCAATTCATATTAATGACACACACCCGACACTTGCAATTCCAGAATTAATGCGTATTTTATTAGATGATTGCGGTTATGGCTGGGAACAAGCATGGCATATTGTAACAAATACGTTTGCTTATACCAATCATACCGTTATGGCAGAAGCACTTGAAAAATGGGATGTCAATATGTTAAAGCATACGATTCCAAGAATTTTCTCTATTATCGTAGAAATTAATAACCGTTATTGTCAGTCTCTCATGGAAAGAAATGGCTATGATTCTGCAAAAACAACAAGAATGTCCATTATCAAAGATAATATGATTCATATGGCTACGCTTTGTGTTGCCGCATCTCATAGTGTAAATGGTGTTTCAAAACTGCATTCTGAAATTATCAAAACAGATGTGTTCAGAGATGAAGCAGCTGATACACCACATAAATTCAAGAATGTCACAAATGGTATTGCGTATCGCCGTTGGCTGTATCAGTCTAACCCAGGTCTGACTGCACTTCTGAAAGAAAAAATTGGTGATGGTTTCTTAAGAGATGGTGCAGAATTATCTAAATTAACGGTATTTGCAGATGATGCAGAAGTTCTTCAGCAAATTATGGCTGTTAAGAAACAGAATAAAGCCCGTTTTGCAAAATATGTAAAGCATACTTCCAAAATTATTCTGAACACAGACAGCATTTTTGACGTACAAGTAAAGCGTTTGCATGAATATAAACGTCAGCACTTGAATGTCATGAATATTCTTGCACAGTATAATTATTTACTTGAAAATCCAAATGCTGATTTTACACCTAAGACTTATATTTTCGCTGCAAAAGCAGCTCCAGGTTATTATCTGGCAAAACAGATTATTAAAATGATTTGGGCAATTTCAGAAGAAATTCGCAAGAATCCTAGAATTGCTGAAAAACTTGCTGTGCATTTTATTGAAAATTACAGTGTGACACTTTCAGAATTATTAATGCCTGCAGCTGATATTTCTGAACAGATTTCACTTGCTGGCACAGAAGCTTCTGGTACTGGTAACATGAAATTAATGCTGAATGGTGCAGTTACTTTAGGTACACTGGACGGTGCAAATGTAGAAATCAGAGACGCTGTTGGCGATGATAATATTATTATCTTTGGTATGAAAACAGAAGAAGTCAATGCGATGAAATCTTATTATCAGCCTGAAAAATTATATCATGAAAATTATATGATTCGTGATTGCATTAACAGAATGTATCATGGTATTAATGGCTGTACGTTTAATGAAGTAGCAGATTCTCTCAAACAAAGAGACCCTTATATGGTTCTTGCTGATTTTGACTCTTACAGAAATGCACAAAATTTCAGTACAACATGTTATAACGATACGACACGTTGGGCTAGAATGTCCCTTATGAATACAGCGGGAGCAGGTATTTTCTCTGCTGACCGCAGTGTAAATGATTATGCCCGTGATATCTGGGGAATTTAATTTCTAAGACACATGTTTCAAGGCGTGTTTGACATAACTGTTAGACACGCTTTTTTACACATAATTTTCCGAAATCGTGTAAGTTATTTTTTGAAAGGAGTTTTTTTTCTATGAGTCATTTATATGACAGTTGGGATTTAAATTATAAATCTCCTTTTGGTGCAGTCAAAAAAGGAAAAATTGTTTTTTTCTCTATTAGATTACCAAAAGAACTGAAACCAGATTTTCCGCCTTGCATTGTGATTTATCGCCCTGGTTATAAAGAAAGATTTATGAATTTGCATATTGTTTCTGAAGAAGATGATTGTTTTGTCTGGAGTACAGGCTATATCCCTAAATATACAGGTGTGCATTATTATTATTTTGCTTATACTACAAAAGGACAAAGATTTTATATTAAAAAAACTGCTGGACATATCGGCAATCTGAATGACGGCGATTTGTTTCAATTGACAGTGTATTCTGAAGATTATAAAACACCTGATTTTCTCAAGGGCGGTGTCATGTATCAGATTTTCCCTGATAGATTTTATAAAAGCGGAAAACCACATGAAAATATTCCAGCAGGACGTGTATTGCGTGATGATTGGGGCGGAACGCCTTATTACAGACCTGACCAAAATGGACATGTCTGGAATAATGACTATTTCGGCGGTGATTTAGCAGGCATTCAGGAAAAATTGCCCTATTTGCATGATTTAGGTGTAACTTGCATTTATTTAAATCCTATTTTTGAATCTCATGAAAATCATAGATATAATACAGCAAATTATCGCAAAGTTGACCCATTATTAGGCACAAATGAAGATTTTCAGGAACTTTGCAAAGAAGCCTCTAAATTAGGAATCAGTGTGATTTTAGATGGTGTATTTTCTCATACAGGAGCAGATAGTATTTATTTTAACAGATATAACCGCTATGATAGTCTGGGAGCTTATCAGTCGAAAGACAGTGAATATTATTCCTGGTATACGTTCTGGAATTTCCCAAATGAGTATGAAGCATGGTGGGGATTTGAGACACTTCCAAATGTTCAGGAAAATAACAAGCAATATACAAATTATATTTGTGGCAAAGGCGGTGTGTTGGAATATTGGCTTTCTCTAGGAGCAGCAGGTTTCAGACTAGATGTTGCTGATGAATTGCCTGACCAATTTCTTGATAATCTGCGTACTGCTGTGAAAAAATATAGTCCTCAAAAAATTGTAATCGGAGAAGTCTGGGAAGATGCATCTAATAAAGAAGCTTATGGTATAAAACGTCGTTATTTACTTGGTGACCAGTTAGATTCTGTCATGAATTATCCGTTCAGAGATGCGATTATTAATTATATCAAAGGCATGTCAAGCCGTGATTTCCAGAATTGTATTATGACGATTTTAGAAAATTATCCAAAACCAACGGTTGATGTCTTAATGAATTTTGTATCGACACATGATATTGAAAGGGCAATTAATCGCTTTGGTGGTGAATCCTGTGATGATAAGTCAAAAGACTGGATGGCAGAACGTTATTTAAACGAATGGGAATATCGCCGTGGAAAAGCAATGTTACAGTCTGCTATGGCTTTAATGTTTTTCTTACCAGGTGTGCCAAGTATTTATTATGGTGATGAAGCAGGCTTGCAAGGCTATAAAGACCCATTTAATAGACGTTGTTATCCATGGGGGCATGAAGATACTGAATTAATTAATTTCACAAAAGAATTAAGTAAAATCAGACTTGCTTATAAAGTATTTAAAAATGGCAGAATGCAATTTTTACCTGCACAGAATGATGTGATGGCATTTGCCAGAATTCAGGAAACTGCTGGTATTTCTGTACAAATTTATGTCAATCGTTCCCAACATGAACAACATGTGAATTTTCAGCCTTGTTCTGAAAAATATATTTATGAAAAAACAGAACATGGTCTGTTAGAAGATAATTTTGTAAAATTACAGCCATTTGATTATGCAGTTATTGTTTGTCGGAATCCTGAAAAAATCAGATAATTTCGCAATAAAAAAGTCCAGTGAAAAAC
>CAMWUF010000033.1 GCA_947177375.1 uncultured Ruminococcus sp. | reverse complement strand
TCAGGAGGAATTAACATGGGACAGGATCTCCAGAGAATGTAATTGGAGGGGATGTTTATTTAGAAATAGTAATTAATAATTTATAGTTATATATTTAAAAGGAGATCGATATATTTATAGCAGGAATAATCATGAGTATAAGGAAAGATTATTCACATTTGATAGTGCTAAGCTTAAGTATGTTTCTGTGAGAATTTTTGTGAGATATTTTTTAGTAATAGAGAGATGTTGAAGAAGATAGTAAAGAGTTGACTGGATAGGTACTATTCATCTGATGAGATGAAAAGCAGAGGTTAAGTCTAATCGAGATTGTCATGTTGGGTACTAGACGAGAAATCTCACTGCGATTATTGGGTTTAAAATCGCAGTGAGATTTTAATCAGCTTAGTAGAGGGCATTTATTGGAAAAAGAAAACAATGAGCTATTTTCACTCTATCAATTTTTGTATCAATCAGCTCAAAAGAGAATTGAATCTGGCATTTTGGAACAGAAATTGTTCGAGTTTATGCCTGTAAACCTATGAGAATGGCATTTTCTCACCCTGTATTTTCCGATTTTGATATTTTCATTCCATTTTTGAGAAATGAAAAGCAAGTGTATCATTGAAATTGGTATAATAATCAGTATCAAAGATTTTTTTGATACTGATTATTATTAGATTTATAATTCTCACCCCACTCTTTCATAGCGTCTAAGATCGGACGCATAGACTCACCGAGTTCACTAAGGGAATATTCAACCCTTGGTGGTACTTCGGGGAAGACAGTACGGATGATAATGCCATCTGATTCCATAGACCGCAGACTTTCGGTCAGAACTTTCTGGCTGATTCCTTTAAGAGATCTGTGTAGTTCATTGAATCTCCAGGGACGTTCAAGTAGATTACGCAAAATCAGCAATTTCCATTTGTTTCCTATGAGTTGTACTGTAATGGCAACAGGACAAGATGGGAGTTCTTCTTTTTTAATCATAAATACCTCCATAAGTTTTATTCAGAATGTAATATGTAAATTAGCTAGTATAATGATTATAGCATATTACAATCATATTTGCAAGCAATATCGTATATTCATAAAAAATTTACAAACTAAGGCTTGGTAAATTTCCCCTATATTACGCAATACTTACTTTTAGAAACTATAGTTACAAAAAAGTGCGTACTTCCCGGATAAAAAGAATTATGCTACAATTAGATTATCAGGGAAACCTGAAATCTGAGAAAGGAGGGTACTGTGATGAGTGAAATGCTGAATAGAGTGGCTGCTTTTGGTGCTGATAATGGTGCATGTGGTACAGCTGATCCTGCTGAAACGCCTGCATCTGCCTGTGGTTCTGCTTGCGGAGCAACTGACCCTGAGACACCTGCATCCGCTTGCGGATCTGCCTGCGGTGCAGCCGACCCCGACAAGAAGTAAGTCGTAAAACTTAACAGGCATATCGTTTGATTCGATATGCCTGTAATGTTCAATTGGAGGAATAAAAACCCTATGAAACCTTATTTTGCTTTTCAGTGGCATATTACTGATACTTGTGATCAGCGGTGTAAGCATTGTTATATCTTTGCTGAGGATAACTGCAAAGCCCTCACAGAAATGTCTTTTGATAAAATGGAAAAGGTGTTAGAGAGTTGTGAAGATATGTGCGACAAGCTCGGCAGGACACCATATTTCTATATCACAGGCGGTGATCCGATTTTACATAAAGATTTCTGGAAACTTGCTGAAAAACTAAAAGATAATACAATCCGCTGGGCAATCCTGGGTAATCCATTTCACTTGAATGATGAAATTTGCCAAAAATTATATGATTATGGCTGTGTGAAGTATCAGTTATCGCTTGATGGTATGGAGCAAATACATGATTCTTTTCGGAAATCAGGTTCTTTCAAGACTACAATTGAAAAGATAGCTTGTATTAAAAATGCAGGAATGTTTTGTGCAATCATGGCAACGGTATCAAGTGCCAATATATCTGATTTTCCTGAATTGATCGATCTTTGTGCAGAAAAGGAAGTAGATGTTTTTGCATTTGGGAGATATTGCCCGACAAGCGGTCAGAAGTCGGAGGAATATCATATTGAACCGGAAGAGTATCATAATTTTCTGGATATGTGTTATCATAAATTTCAGGAACATAAAAAGAATGACTGTAAGACGACATTTCAATATAAAGATCATTTATGGACACTGTACCTTTATGAGCATGGATTATTCACAATTCCCGAAAATCATGACCCTGATCTAATCTATGATGGCTGTCATTGTGCAATTGGTCACATGACAATTTTGCCGACAGGTGATGTGTATGCCTGCCGAAGAATGGAGAGTAAGATCGGCAATGTGTTTGAAAAATCCATGTACGACTTGTTTGTCGGTGCTGATTTGGAGGAATATAGACAATTTGATAAATTTGAAAAGTGTGGAAAATGCGAGTTAAGAGGTTATTGCAGGGGATGTCCTGCGGTGACATACGGCTACACAGGCAATATGTATGCAGCAGATCCACAATGTTGGAAAGAGGTTTAGTTATGGAATTATTGGATTTAATGAAATATCGTCGCTCTATCCGGAAATACAGCGATCAGCAGATTTCAAAAGAAAATTTACAGAGAATTCTTGAAGCAGGTGCTTATGCTCCGAATGCCGGAGGTTGTCAGCGGAGTATCATTGTTGCGGTGCATAACCAGGAGTTGACAGAAAAAATTGGTATTCTGAATCTTGCAAAGTTTGATCGTTCTAATCTGTTAGGGAGTTATGTTTCAAAAGAACAGCCAAGCATAATTGATGATAAGTCTATTAAAAATGGTTTTTACAATGCACCTACAGTATGTATTATTTTTACACCTCGTAATTTCTTGTATGGCGTGCCTGATGCTTTCTGCTGTGCAGAGAATATGGTACTTGAAGCAACGAATCTTAAAATTTCTTCCTGCATGGTTGCAAGGGCAGAAGAAACATTCGATAATGACTTTGGCAGAGAACTTTTGAAAAAATGGGACATTCCTGATGGATTTGTTGCGAGATGCTTTGTCCTGCTTGGGTACTGCAATGGTGAATATCCAAAGGGTAAATCAAGAAAAATAGAAAGAATCAAAATTATAGAGGAGTGATTTGATGGACGCTAAAACTTGCTTAGAAAAATATAAGCGTATCAGTGTACTGAATTTTGCGACTGTCGGAATGGACGGAAGTCCGCAGGTGCGGTGTATCAGTGCAATTCATTATGAAGATAATGCCATGTACTTTTTTACTGCTCCGGGCAAGACTTTTTACGATGAACTGATTTTCGACGGCAGAGTACAAATTCTTGGCTATACGAAATTCAAAGAAATGATTCGTACCTCTGCTGTTGCCAAATTAGTTGACGAAAGTGAACGTAAAAAATGGATTGACATTATTTTTGACGAACAGCCTTATTTAGCTAACTTGTATGCAGGTGAAAAACGGTACATAGGTGTCATTTTTGAAATTAAGGATGCAGAGATAGAGTATTTCAATCTTGGAGTAAATCCGATTTTTAGAGAGTTGTATACGATAGGAAACGGAAAAATCAATTCAAGAGGATATGAAATATCCGAAAAGTGCATTGGCTGCGGTCAATGTTCAGAGGCTTGCCCTCAACACGCAATAGACAGTGGAAATCCTTATGTAATCAATCAAACGCATTGTCTGCATTGCGGAGCGTGTGCAAAGGTATGTCCTGCAAATGCGGTGATAAAAATATGATACTTAATACAGGAATGCGAACGGATATTCCAGCTTTCTATGCAGAATGGTTCATCAACAGAATCAAAGCAGGATATGTCCTTGTCAGGAATCCATATCGTCCAGACTGGATAACAAGATATGAATTAAATCCTGATATTGTAGACTGTCTAGCATTCTGCACAAAGAATCCTGCTCCGATGTTTCCCTATATGGATAATCTGAAAGCATTTCATCAATATTGGTTCGTAACAATTACTCCATATGGAAAAGAAACAGAGCCAAATGTTCCGGATAAAGAAAAAGTCATGCAGGATTTTATTAGATTGTCAAAAATCGTAGGCATAGACTGTATTGGCTGGCGATATGACCCGATCTTTATTGATGATTATTATCCTATTGAACGGCATATTTCCGATTTTGAGCAGATGTGCAGAACACTATCAGGGTATACAGATGTCTGTGTCATCAGCTTTATAGACTTGTATAAGAAAGTCATGCGAAATTTTCCGCAGGTGCGTGAGGTTACTACATACGAACGTGCGGAGATCGGTAAAGCATTCGCTGAAATCGGCAGACGATACGGAATTACGGTAAAAACCTGTGCTGAGGGTACTGATCTGGCAAAATATAATATTGATTGTACAGGCTGTATGACGAAAAGTACCTTTGAAAAGGCAATACACTGTAAATTGAATATTCCAAAGAAGAAGTCTCCACGGGCAGAATGTGCATGTGTTCTTGGAACGGATATAGGAGCATATGATACTTGCAGTCATTTATGTCGATACTGTTATGCAAATTCAAATCAGGCGAATGTAAAACGGAATCTGAAAGCACACAATCCTGATTCGCCGTTTCTGATTGGTGAATTGAAGAAAGGCGAGATAATTCACCCTGCCAAACAAGAGAGCTGGATTTCACATCAGCTTACCTTATAATAATATAATTACTGGAGATGATACTGTGACAAATCAAAAATTGATTGATCTGATAAATTATCTTCTGGCAGAACGTAATTCTGGTAAAATCCGTATTCCGGATGATCCGGCGGAGCAGTTCAGATTATACCGAAGTCTTGTCAATATTCGTCCTGCAATGAAAGCTGACAAAATTTTTCTCGAAGTTGAGGACAAATATCTCACAAGTCTGATTGCTGAGAAAGGGATTACAGATATTGCAGAATTAGAACCAATTGAGAATCATATCTATCTTTGGAGAGGAGATATTACCACTTTAAGATGTGATGCAATTGTCAATGCCGCTAATTCAGGAATGACAGGCTGTTATCAGGCTTGTCATAATTGCATTGACAATTGTATTCACACTTTTGCAGGAGTTCGTTTGCGATACAAATGTGGACAGATTATGCAGAAACAGGGTTATGAGGAACCTACAGGCAAAGCGAAAATCACACCTGCTTATAATCTGCCCTGCGATTATGTGATTCATACAGTAGGTGCTGTTGTACAGGGAGAATTAAAGCAGGAACATTGCCAACAGCTTGAAAGCTGTTATCAGAGCTGTCTTGAAACTGCCATACAGAATCATATCAAAAGTATCGCATTCTGTTGTATCTCAACAGGAGTATTCGGATTTTCGCAGAAAAAGGCAGCAGAAATTGCAGTCAATACAGTAAGAGAATTTCAGAAGAATCATGATATTGAGGTGATATTCAATGTTTTCACAGAAAAAGATTTTCAGATCTACAGCAGATTACTCGGCTGATATTGCCAATCTGAAACAAGAAATCGAAATAGCTGATGCCATTGTGCTCGGAGCAGGGGCAGGACTTTCTACAGCGGCAGGGTTCACCTACAGCGGAGAGAGGTTTGAAAAGCTGTTCAGCGATTTCGAGAAAAAATATAAATTTCATGATATGTATTCAGGTGCATTTTACCCATTTCAAACACATGAAGAAATGTGGGCATACTGGTCGAGGTTTGTTTATTGTAACCGCTATATGGACATAGATAATGGCACATACAAAATGCTGTATGAGCTGGTGAAAGAGAAAGACTATTTTGTGATTACTACTAATGTTGACCATCAATTTCAGAAGGCAGGATTTGACAAGAAAAGATTATTTTATACACAGGGAGATTATGGTCTGTTTCAGTGTAGCGAGCCGTGTCATAACAGTACTTACAACAATGAGAAAATTATCAAGGATATGATCGAGTTTCAGGAAAATATGAAGATTCCAAGCACACTGATTCCGAGATGTCCGAAATGTGGCAAACTCATGTCGATGAATTTGCGTTCCGATGATAAATTTGTAGAGGACGAGGGTTGGTATAAGGCAGCAGAACGTTATTCAAGATTTCTCCATCAACATGAAAATCTGCATATTCTGTTTCTGGAGCTTGGTGTGGGATATAATACACCTGTGATTATTAAATATCCATTCTGGAAAATGACAACAAAAAATCCAAAAGCAGTTTATGCCTGCATAAATTATGGAGAAGCATATTCTCCGGATGAAATCAGAAATCGTTCAATTTGTATTAATAGTGATATTAAAAAAATTCTTTTTAACATGGTATAGATATAATAACGCAGTATTGGAATATTTTCCAGTACTGCGTTTTTCCTATTTCAGTTGAAAACGAGATAAAAAAAGCGATTCAAATAAAATTTTTAAATTTTTCAGGTGTCACACAAAGATTACAAGATATGATTATATGAGTGATTATAAATTCAATAAAAAATAAATTTTTATCTTATATTTCTGCAAAATATGCTGTATTGCGTTTGTTTATAGGTTGTGTGGCAGAAAAATAAGTAAAAATCAGTGATTACAAAAACGATAAAGTTTAATAAAATGTCACAGAATTTTTTTCAGCAAGATATGCAGAAAAAACAAGACAAAGGAGTATAATATGAATAATTATTATTTAATAAATAATTCAACAACTCAAGTACAGGAACAAGTTAGCTATACACCTCAAAATCGGTATCAGTTTTGTGATGACAATAGACCCCAGAGAGAGAAAAGCAGAGCAAAACGTCAAAGCATATCATAACACCAATATTATAAAATTTGTTCAATATACCTTAGCGACACCAGATTTTGCTAATAGTTTTAAGATGATACAGACTACGAGAGGAAGAAAAGCTGAAAATGGTTTTGAGACGGTTGCATTTTTTCCCCAGAATCATGAGTCAGAAATAGCATGGTGGTTGAATAATGTTTGTTTTCTGAAACGTAACTATTATATTACCAAGAATAGTTATAAAGGAAATGTAAGAAGAACAGAAAACATGTTCTCTCTTGATAATATCGTAATTGATATTGATAATCATAAAAGTAAGCCAGAAGTTGTTGACAGAGAAATTGAAAGACTGATACTGATTTATTTCCTGGACAATGATTATCTCAAAGTTGGAAAATTTCCGTTCTATGGCATTGTCTATACTGGACGTGGTGTACAACTCTGGATAGGGTTAGAGAGTGTCTATGCAAGTGCAAGACTACAATATCGCTGTGAACAGTTAAGCAAAATATTCTGCGATATCATGGAAGAAATGATTAAAAAAAATCATATTCAGCTTGAAGTTGACAGAAGTGCAAGTATTCGTGTCAATGGACTCGTAAAATTACCCGAAACAAGAAATATGAATCGGAGAGGTAAAAACAGGATTACTTATGAGCGTTTTCCATTGGAAAGATATTCTATTCAGGATTTGTTATATGATTATGCCGATGTAGATTTCTCTTACTGGGATTTGCATCCAGACACAATTATGTCTAAAAAACGCAATATTACAGACAAGCCTAAAAGAGTGTATAAAGTTACATCTAACGGCGATTATACACCATATATTTTGAAACGTATCAGATTTATAGAGAAGCTTGTTTCTGCACGTCATGGAGATTGTGAAGGCTGTCGTGAGATGCTTCTGTTCCATTATTATAATTCTGCAATCCAGGTGTATGATATAGCAGACCAAACGCATGAATGACAAAAAGGAAACAAAAGGTATTTACAAGGGGCTTC
>CAMWUF010000032.1 GCA_947177375.1 uncultured Ruminococcus sp. | reverse complement strand
CTTCTGAAGATAGTACATCTGAAAACCGTCAGCTTGCGGAAATGCCGAAATTTCAAGACGAAAATGGCAAGTTTAATCAAAATTGGAGTTCAGAATTTCAGGCTTATGTATCAGACCATTTCGGATTCAGGCAAGAACTTGTCAAAGCAGATAGTAAATTAAAAGCTAATTTATTTCATGTTTCCGCAGAAGATGATGTGATTATTGGCAAAGATGGCTGGTTATATTATACACCAACCGTAAATGATTATATTGGCAGGGCAACTGTTTCTGATTTGGGATTGCAAAATATTATGAAAAATTTAGAACTTATGCAGGAATATACAGAAAGTCAAGGCAGTGAATTTTATGTTACAATTGTGCCGAATAAAAATACAGTCTATCCAGAATATATGCCAAGTAATTATAAAAATTATGGCACTTGTAATAATCTTGATAATTTAGAAAATTTATTATTTGCAAGTGATTTAAATTATATTTCTTTGAAAAATAGTTTAAAACAAGAAGCAGAAAATTCAGAAATTGCTATTTATCATAAGCAGGATACGCATTGGAATAACACAGGGGCTTTGTTGGGGTATCATGCAATTATGAATGCGACAGGGCTAAATTATAATCATTATGAAAATGCAAGTTATGTGATAAATCAAAATTGGCAAGGGGATTTGCAAAATATGCTATTTCCAGATTCTGGTGTATTAGATGATAATAGTAATTATGATATTGATTTTAATTATATTTATCAAGGGCATTATCGTAACGCTGATGATATTACGATTAATACAATTAATTCTAATGCGAATAACACAGATTCTTTATTGATGTTTCGTGATTCGTTCGGAGAAGCTATTATTCCGTATTTGTCACAAAATTTTCAAACGGCAAGATATTCCAGAGCAAGACCTTATCCTTTGTATAATTTAGAAATGAATGATTTTGATATTGTGATAATGGAAATTGTAGAGCGTAATATTAGCTGGATACAGAAAGAAGCTCCTATGCATAGTGCAATACAGGTGGATTCCGATTCTGTTCCCTTGTCAATGGCATCTTTTAGTCCTTTGGCTGAATGCAATACAGATGTAAATGGTTCTTTTCTGCATATTTATGGCACAATAGAATTGGCGGATGTTTTAAAAACTGCACCAGAATATATTGTAACGCTGAAAAATCCCTCTGGTGATAGAATTTCTTACAAAGCATATCATTGTTATGAAGCTGACAAATTAGGACAAGAAACCATTCAGGATAATGGCTATTCGCTGTACATTCCTGTTTCTGATTTACAGGAAAATGTTTCCTATGAGGCACATATGACAATTGTATTTCCAGATATTGTATATGTAAGTTCATTAGGGGATATCACACTTTCCTGATTCTAACAGGTTGCTATAAGTTATACACTTTTTGAAATAAAAATCATTTTTTTTGTTGAAACTCAAATCAGGTCTTGTATTTAAATTTAAAATATGCTATAATATAACAATGGAAATAAATTAGAGATAAGTTTTAAGTATCATAAAAAGAAAGGGCGTAATTTTATGAAGAAATGGAAACAAATTGGAATTTTGTTAGCTGTTTTAATGGCAGGTTCAGTTATGACAGCTTGCAATCAAGAGAATTCTTCTGTGCCAGATACAGAAGAAGAAACAACAGAAACAATGCAGGAAACAACGGAAGAAACACTTGCTGAACAGCCTGAAGATGATAGCAAAACATTTCAAGAATTACGCATTGCAGGACAAGGCATGTTTAGTTCTGGCGGTACAGTAACAACTGCTGTGTCAGGCGATTATGATGCAACACAAAGTTGGAAAGATAGCACAAGGGCAGGAAATACAGCTCATGTCGACCATGCCAATGTATTATATCAGATTCCAGCAGAAGATAATGGCAATCCAATTGTATATTTACATGGCTATCGGCAATCCCGTATGTGTTGGATGACAACACCTGACGGCAGAGAGGGATTTTCTACACTATTTCTAAGAAATGGACATAGTGCATTTTTAGTTGACCAGCCACGCCGTGGAGAAGCAGGTGCTACGTCTGAAATTTCAAGTGATACAGATTTAGACATGTGGTATGGTGAAATTGATGAAGATGATGAAGATTATGAAAAGCCAGAAACGGCAACGAAATATCAGCCTGGTGACCAAGCTTGGTACACTTATTATAGAATTGGTGAAGATTTAAACAAAACAAATAAAAATTCTCAATTTCCTGACAGTGAAGAAGCATTAAATCAATTTTTGAGACAAACAACGTCAAATACAGGAAATTATGATAAAGTTGTTGTGGCAAAAGCCCTTGCAGAAGTTATCACTGATGTAAAAAATATGACTGGACAAAAATCTATTTTTATGGCTCATGCACAAGGCTGTTCTACTGCATGGGATTTGCAAACAGAAAATGTTTCTGCTATTATTGCCATTGAGCCAATTACTGTGCCAAAATCCAGTTCTGCACAGTATCAAAAATTATTAGAAGCCAAAATTCCAATTGTGATTTATTATGGTGATTGTATTACAAATGGAGATGAGGCGCTTGCTTCTACGACATATTGGCAGGAAATTTTAGCCAATGCACAAGCGTTTGCTGAACAATATACAGCTGATGGCGGTGATTGTACAGTGATAGAACTTCCAGAACAAAATATTAACGGCAATAGTCATTTTATGTTTCAAGAGCAAAATAATCAGGAAATTGCAGATTTAATTGAAACTTGGCTAGGCAAGCACGGCTTGAATTAAACTAAAATATGAAAAAAGCATTATGTTTCGGCATAATGTTTTTTATTTTTTTGAGAATTTTTTTGAAATTCTTGTCACGTTGAGAAATTTCAAATTGTTATATATAATAGAAACGTTTCTGAAAGCTATTAACGGGAGGTGAAACAATGCGAGATTCTGAAAAATTAGAAATGCTTTATCAAATTTATGAAAAGCCGTTTTATCATATTGCGTATGCAATTTTACATCAACATCAGCAAGCAGAAGATGCTGTTTCTGATGCGTTTGAGAAAATTATCAGGCATTTTCATAAAATTGGTGAACCAGATAGCCCTGAAACAAAAAAATATATGATAGCAATTATTCGTAATACAGCGATTAATCAATATCGGAAAAATATGCGAAATTCAAATAATTGTGTAGATTTAGACGAATCCATTACACAAGTTGCAGATAATCATGATGAATTAAATACCAGAATCAAGAAATATTCATTACGTCAGTTATTAGCTGATATGTTTTCCGTGTTAAGTGAGCAAGATAAACAAATTGTATTACTGCATTGTCAAGAGGGTCTGACGTTTGGAAAAATTTCTGAATTACTTAACATGAAAGAAAATACCGTCCGTAAACGTTATGAACGTGCAAGAAAACGTATGACGGCACAGAAAGGAGTAAAAGACTATGTCCCATAAACACAAGATAAATAATCAAGATTGGGATAACATTGTTTCCCGAGCATTTTCACCAGATATGCCAGAGCCTAAATTTTCAAATTCTTATTATCAACGCCGTCAAGAACTAGAAAGGAGAGTTACTATGAAACAGTCTCGTAAAGCAGAGCGTAGAAATAAAGCAGGTTTTGCTGTATTAACAGCATGTGTTGCAGGTATGGCAGGATTCGCCATTTATGGTGGAGTGAATCTTTATCAAATCGGCAAAGTTGCTCAACAAAGTGAAAATTTATCAGATTTTTCTGTTAGGTCTGAAGTTTTGCTAAATGCAGAACCAGAAGAAGATACAGGTTTTGTATTATCTGTTTCTGAAAATTTAAAAGCTCCAGAAGAAGCTTTTAGTATAGATGTTAATTTTATTTGTCAGGAAGATGAACACACAAGCAATGGCGGTTATTATTCCGTGTTGTATGAGGAAGTGCAAGAATATATTGAAAATGTTAAAAATATTATTCCAATTTTTTGGCGTGTTATAAATGTTGAAGAACCATTTCATGAAACACTTGATAATGTACTTGGTTATCAAGATTTTATCACAAGTTCTGGCAATGAAGCAAAATATGTTGTGACAACAGAAGAATTTTCTCAACTTTATGTGCATTTTGCAGGAACGCCTTATATTTCAGTGATTTATATGCAGGGCTATACTGATGAAGAAGTGCAGAAAGTCGCAGATAATTGTTATTTAGAAGTTTCCGAAACTGAAACAGAAAATTTATGGACTCAGGGATATACAATTGAAGATATGCCATATGTACAACGCATTGAATTCCAGTGTGAAGAAAATGATTACACAGCAAATGGTGGTTGTTATGATTTGCAGTTAAACTGGTTGCCAAGTGGCTTAGAACTTGCAGAAGATGGACCTTATTACGGCAAATATCATAATTTTTCAGATGAGTCTGATGAACATGCTATGACACCTAGTTTTTGTCGTGTGGAAGATGTATCACAGAATTTCGTGGTGGATATTGATTATGCTGTCGATAGACTAGAAATGGAATTAGATTCTGGTGAATTCAAAAAGCAGATGGTACTCATCACAAGAGATAGGGGTTATTCTCAATTGTTTGTGCATTTTGAGGGAACACCTTATATTGCAGATTATTACATCAATGGTTTCACGCAGGAAGAAGCAATTCAGTTAGCGGATAATATGACACTTGTGGAAACAGAGGAAGAAACAGCGGGTATCTATCAGGAAGCCTGGACAATTGATAAACAGTTTGCAGATTCAAATATCATTCCTCAATTAATTGCAACAGGAGCAGATATTTATTCTTCAGAAATGATGATTGACAAAAATCAGTTGAATTTAGTGCATGTTGGTGATACCGTGAATAAGTCTGAACAGCTTGATGGTGTTTCTGTTGAAATTCCAGATATTCAGTTGACAATTAATAATGCGACTTTGCAGAGTGATTTCACAGGTGTAACAACAGACTGCATCGGACTTCCAGAAGATTACAGCAAATATCTTAACGAAGACGGGGAATTTTATGTCTCTAAAATAGTAACTAAGGTTGGCAATGGTCTGACTTCGATTGATGAAATCGTAGAAGAATCTGTTGTCAAGAAATATATTTTAAAATTAGATGTGACATTGACCAGAACAGGCGAAGGCTCTGAAATAGATGAAAAAGATTATTATGATGACCATGGATTATGTTTTAATATGTCTGCTATAAGCATTGTGGATAATCAGATACAGTGTGGGGATTATATGGGAAATGGTCTGCGAGTAGATTATGAACCTGGTTTCACTTCAGGTGGTTTCTTTAGTTTTTATACAGAACATGAACACCAGAAAAACGGCATTTATGATTTAGAAGTCGGGGAAAGTGCAGATTGTGTATTGTATTATGCAATTGATGAAGACCAAATCGGTAATCTTTATATTTCATTATTTGACACAGGTGAGGCGGTACTTGATTTATGTGATTTGTCAGCTCCTGATTTCATACTACTTGAGCCAGTTTCTGAACATTAAGATATATCTATTTAGGAAAAAGCTTGCTTTTTTAAGCAGGCTTTTTTCTTTTGTTTGTATTTGCTTGCATTTTTTAAAGCATTATGTTATAATAAAATTATAATTATAATTATCAAGAAAGGAGCTGTTTTATGTTAATCAAAAATCAAAAAACATTCTGGAATTTTTATGCACCAGTTTATAATATTTTCATGGGTATTAATAAAAAATCCTATCAAGAAATGTATCAGAAAATCAGAAAAATAATTTTAAAAAAGCAAGTTCTGGAAGTTGCCACAGGGACAGGCTTAATTGCCAGAAATACAGCGAAATTTGCAAAAAAATATATTGCAACTGATTTTTCAGAAAATATGCTGTATCAAGCACAGAAAGGCAATCAACTAGAAAATTTATTTTTTATGCAAGCTGACGCATGTGCTTTGCCGTTTGAAAAGAATAGCTTTGATGTTGTAATTATCTCAAATGCATTGCATATTATGCCGAATCCTGAAAAAGCATTATCTGAAATTGCAAGAGTGTTAAAAACAGGTGGTATTTTAATTGCACCATGTTTGATAAATCAAAATATAAATTCCTCAAGTCTAATGCTAACTAAAATATTTAAAACAATTTCAGGTGTGACTATGGCAAATTGGAATGAAAAAGAATATATTCAGTTTTTGAAAAATAATAGATTTCATGTCAAAAAAAAAGCTGTATTAAAAGCAACTATGCCATTATTATATGCAGAAGCAGTTTACAGATAAAAAAAGCTTGCATTTTTTTCAAGAAAGTGCTATAATAATTTTTGTGAGGTGAAAATATGGAATTTAGATAGAAATAATCTGCCAAAGCCTGAAATTTGTATGCAGGAAATTAAAAACTGGCTTGCACAAAGACCAGAACCGCCAAAAGCGTATTTGCATGCATTCGGCTGTCAATTAAATGTTGCAGACGGTGAAAATTTAGCAGGCATTTTTCAAGCAATGGGTTATGTGATGACAGATGATGTCAAACAAGCGTCTTTGATTTTATATCATACTTGTGCTGTGCGTGAAAATGCCGAAGATAGAGTATTTGGAACATTGGGCAGTATTAAAAAATTAAAACAGGAAAATCCAGCATTAATTATTTGTGTAACAGGTTGCATGACAGCTCAAAAACAAGTTGCAGATAAAATTGCAAAATCTTATCGCTATGTTGATATTGTATTAGGAACTTCTGCTGTAAGTAAATTTGCACAAATGTTATATGCTCATATGCATGGATTAAGATATGCACAGGATATTGAAACTAGTATTGATATTCCTGAAAATTTAGAACCGTTAAGAGAAAGTAAATTCAAAGCTTCTGTGCCAATTATGTATGGCTGTAATAATTTTTGTACATACTGTATTGTGCCATATGTGAGAGGCAGAGAACGGAGTAGAAAACCAGAAAATATTATTGCAGAAGTAAAAAAATTAATTCAAGACGGCTATAAAGAAATTATGCTGTTAGGACAGAATGTAAATTCTTATGGCAAAGATTTAGATATCAAAATTACATTTCCTGAATTATTGCGTGAATTAAATAAAATTTCTGGTGATTACTGGATTAGATTCATGTCATCACACCCGAAAGATGCGACTCCTGAATTAATGGATTGTATCTTAGAATGTGAACATGTGGCAAAACATTTGCATTTGCCTGTGCAATCTGGTAGTAATGAAATTTTAAAACGCATGAATCGAAATTATACGGTTGAAAAATATTTATCACAGGTAAATTATATTCGTGAAAAAAATCCTGATTTTTCATTGACAACGGATTTAATTATAGGTTTTCCAGATGAGAGTGAACAGGATTTTCAGGCAACGCTTGCACTTGTGAAACAAGTCAAATATGATAATATGTATTCGTTTATTTATTCTAAGCGGACTGGTACAAAAGCTGCTAGTATGCCAGATAGTATTTCTGATTCTGAAAAAAGCCAAAGAATACAGGAATTACTTGCTGTACAGCGTGAAATTTCTGTAGAAAATAATAAGCGTTTTATTGGAAAAATTTTAACTGTATTATGTGACGGTGAGAGTAAAAAGCGTTCAGGTCATATGACAGGCAGAAGTTCTGAAAATATGTTAGTAGAATTTGCAGGCAATGCAGATATGTTAGGGAAATTTTTAAAAATTAAAATTACAGATAGTCGCAGTAATTGCATAATTGGCGAAGTGATTTAATTTCATTATATTTTATATAAAGGAGTATATATATGGATATTATTCAGATAACAAGAGAATTGGG
>CAMWUF010000031.1 GCA_947177375.1 uncultured Ruminococcus sp. | reverse complement strand
ACCTGACAGGAATTTTCTTAAAGTCATTAAATTTGTGATTCATGACAAAAATAAATTTTTAATTTAGTGAATCTGCTGAATTTTCTAGTTCTTCATCATCAGAATCAGAATTTAGTTTTGGATATTCAATACCAGTTGTTACTTGGAGTGTTGTGCCGTCACTCAGAAATTGCATATTGCCGTCCTGATAGGTAATATAAGTTTGAATATTACGCTTTTCAAGTTCTTCAAGGGTACTGTCTGCAAGATATTCTTCCGAAGTAGAAATCACAGCATATTCAGGTGTGACAGCGTCTAAAAAATTACTTAAATTTGCAAGTTCTCTGCCGTGATAGGGTTCTTTTAAGAACGTGCAGTCCCCAATGTCCATAATCTCCTGCAAGCGTTCATACATTGCATCAGCCGTGAATAAAAAAATATTATCATGATGATAAAGCTTTGTGATTAAAGAATAATTATTGTCATCGCCTTCTTTGTAAGAATTTGCTTGACAAGGATAAATATCAAATTCAGCATCATCTAATAGAATTGCTGTATTTTCCGTGATAAATTCAAAAGCAAGATTTTTTTCCTGCATGGTTTCAGAAAGTTTCTGAAATTCACTGCTGTTATTGTGTTCATAGTCTGGAGCAAGGACATGTGCTACATTAAAATATTTGATTAATTTAGATGCACCGCCGATATGGTCTTGGTCATAATGCGTTAAAATTATATAGTCTATTGTTTCTACACCTAAAGCTGTCAAACAACGTCGCATTTTACTGCCATCACTTTTTTCACCGCAGTCAATGACAACAGTATGATTTTCTGTTTGAATAATCATGCCGTCAGCTTTGCCTAATTTCATGCAACAAAGTGTTAAATTATAATTTTCTGTAGGTTGATAATTTTCTATGGGTACAGAATTTGTTGGTGTTGTTTTTACACAGCCTGTTAATAATATTCCCAAACTGAAAGCCAATGAAATAAAAATTTTTTTCATAAAAAATCAGCTCCTTTTTAAAATTTATATATTTAGCATAGCATATTATTTTTTATTTGTCAATATTTCATAAAATAAAAAAATTGCAAATAACTACTTGTATTTTTCAGAAAAATATGCTATGATAAGTAAGTAATACTATCATGGAGGTTTTTAAATGAAATATACATTAATAGGTTATCCATTGGGGCATTCTATGTCGCCTTGGATTCATGAAAGATTATTTGCATTGTCTCATCGCAAAGCAGAATATAATTTAACAGAATTTCCACCAGAACAGCTTGCGGAAATGATACCAGAATTAAAAAAATTAAAAGGCTTTAATATTACCATTCCATATAAAACAGATATGCTTGCTTACGTGCAGGAATTGCACGAAACAGCAAAAAGATATTCTGCTGTAAACTGTGTTGCAACAGATTCAAATGGCAAAAGTTATGGCTATAATACAGACTGTGATGGATTTCTGAGAAGCGTAAAAGATATGCCATTAGATAAAAAAGTATTATTAATTGGCTGTGGTGGCGTTGGTCGCATGATGGCAACAGAAGCTGTGATTCATGGAGCTGATTTAACGATTTCAGAACCGAATCAGGAAAAAGCAAATGCTCTTGCAGAAGAATTGCAAAAAAATTATCAAAATGCTAAAATTCGCATTGCACAAGCAGATAAATTAGATGAAAAATTTGATTTCATCATGAATGCAAGCCCTGTTGGCATGTATCCAAATAGTAATGCTTGTCCAGTCAGTGATAATTTAATTCAAAAATGCGAAACTGTTTTTGATGTAATTTATAATCCGACTGAAACTTTGCTTGTGAAAAAAGCAAAAGCTTTTGGAAAAAAAGCGGTTGGTGGTTCTACAATGCTAGTATGGCAAGCGGTTAGAGCGCATGAAATTTGGGATAATGATAGCTATGATTTAGAAGATATTCAGAAATTAATTTCAGACATGGAACAGGAAATTAATCAATTATTTCCAGTAAAGGAGTAATCACATGACAATTTTTTTATGTGGATTCATGGGCTGTGGAAAAAGCACAATAGGCTTGAAACTTGCACAAAAATTAAATTGTAATTTTATTGATATGGATAATTATATTGAACAGCAGGCTGGCATGAAAATTCCTGAAATTTTTGAAACACATGGCGAAAATTATTTCCGTGATTTAGAAACAAATGCTGTTCAGGAATTAGCACATCATGAAGGCGTGATTGCTTGCGGTGGCGGTGCAATGTTACGTGAAATCAATGCGAATTTTGCCAGAAAAACTGGTCATGTAATTTTATTAGACGTGCCATTCAGAACCTGTTATTTTAGAATTGCAGATTCAGACAGACCTATTGTAAAACAAAATACCAGACAGCAATTGCAAAATCTTTATCATAAACGCTATGTCATTTATAAAAAACATTGTACACATGTAATAGATGCTTCCCACAGTGTAACGATTTCTATACAAAATATTCTGAATACGCTTGGAATCGAAATTGAGGAGAAATAATTTTTATGTTAATTTATAATGCAGAAATTTATTCTATGACAGAAGATATGCATTTTTATGGCTATGTAGAAATTCAGAATGGCAAAATTATTGCAGTCGAACAAGGCAAGCCAGAATTTGTTACCAGTCAGGATATTAATGCGAATGGCGGACAGCTTTTACCAGGATTTATTGATGCACATACACATTTAGGCATTATTGAAAATGGTATTGATTTTGAAGGCGATGACTGCAATGAAATTTCAGACCCATTCACGCCACAGCTCAGAGCCATTGACGGGATTAATCCCTATGACAGATGTTTTGAAGAAGCACGCAGACAAGGTATTACTTCTGTCGTTGTATCTGCTGGAAGTGCCAATGCCTGTGGCGGTGAAATGTTACTCATGAAAACCTATGGCAGATGTGTTGACGAAATGGCAATCAAAGCTTGTGGCATGAAGTTTGCATTGGGTGAAAATCCTAAATCTACTTATAGTGGTCGTGATGAAATGCCTGTTACTAGAATGGCAACTGTGGCATTAATTCGGGAGGGTTTGCAAAAAGCAAAATTATATTCCGAACGATTACAGCGTTTTGAAGAACACCCAGACGAAGAAGAACCCCCAGAATATGATGCAAAATGTGAAGCTTTATTGCCATTATTACAGGGCAATATGAAAGCACATTTTCATTGTCATAGAGCTGATGATATTTGCACAGCGGTTAGAATCTGTAAAGAATTTGGTCTGGAATTTGTGATTATTCATGGAACAGAAGCTCATGTATCAGCAGATTTATTTGGCGAATGGGGATTATCTATGATTATAGGTCCTGTGATTTGTGACAGATGTAAGCCTGAAATGAAAAATTTAGAATTATCTAATGCTGGTATTTTATATAAAAATGGTGTGAAAATTGCAATCTGTACAGACCACCCAGAAGTACCAATACAGTATTTGCCTTTGTCAGCATCTCTTGCTGTGAAAGGTGGTTTGCCTAGAGAAGTTGCATTAAAAGCATTGACTTCTGAACCAGCAGATATGTTAGGCGTAGCAGATAGAATCGGCAGAATTGCTGTTGGATTAGATGCAGATTTGGTATTATTTGCTGATGACCCGTTAAATATCATGAATGACCCCGTTTGGGTGATGATAAACGGAAAAATGATTTAAAATATTTAGAAAAGAGTTGATAGCATGCGAGAAATTACAACACAGGAAATTACAAATGCAGTCGCTAAGCTTTGTATTCAGGCAAATAAAATTTTGCCAAAAAATCTGGAACATAAAATTTTAGAATGTGCAGAATCAGAAGAATCACCAGTTGCAAAAGCTGTATTTGATGATTTAATTGCAAATTTGCAAGTCGCAAAAGAAGAAAATTTTCCAATTTGTCAAGATACTGGCATGACAGTAGTATTTATAGAACTTGGACAAGATGTGCATATCACAGGCGGAACACTTCGGGAAGCTGTCAATGCAGGTGTCGCAAAAGGTTATACAGAGGGCTATTTAAGATGTTCTGTTGTAGGTGACCCTTTGGAACGTGTGAATACAAAAAATAATACGCCTGCTGTTTTACATCTGGAGCTGACCGAGGGAGAACAAGTAAAAATTACAGTTTGTCCCAAAGGCTTCGGCAGTGAAAATATGTCACAACTCAAAATGATGACACCTGCTGTTAGTCATGAAGATATTATTCAGTATGTGACAGATTGCATTGCCAAAGCTGGCAGTAATCCTTGTCCGCCAATTGTTGTTGGTGTTGGCATTGGAGGCAATTTTGAAGAATGTGCATTATTAGCAAAAAAAGCACTTTGTCGTGATGCAAATACTAGAAATCCAAAGCCTTTGTATGCAGAGTTAGAAGCTAACATGCTGGAAAGTATTAATCAATTAGGCATTGGCGCACAAGGTTTTGGCGGAACAGTAACGGCTTTATATGTCAATATTGAAGAAGGTGCAACGCATATAGCAGGATTACCTGTTGCTGTGAATGTTGGTTGTCATGTGACAAGACATGCAGAAATAATTTTATAAAAGCAGGTGAAATTTTATGCTATTAGCAATTGATGTTGGCAATACAAATATTGTATTAGGTTGCTTTGATAATGATAAAATTGTATTTCAGGAAAGATTGTCTACTAATCAGCAGGCGACAGCATTAGAATATGCTTCTGGAATTAAAACAGCTTTGGATATGCATTGTATTAATAAAAATCTAATTGATGATGCTATTATTTCTTCTGTTGTTCCCTCTGTGACAGCAACGCTAAAAGAAGCTGTTGAAAAATATACTGGCAAGCATGTTATGATGATTAAATCTGGAATCAAAACAGGATTAAGTATTTTAATTGATAATCCAGCACAATTGGGAAGTGATTTAGTGGTAGACGCTGTTGCAGGTGTGCAGGAATATCCTGTGCCTATGATTATTATTGACATGGGAACAGCGACAACTTTGTCAGTGATTAATCATAAAAAGCAATATATTGGCGGTGTTATCATGACAGGTATGTCTGTTTCAACAGATGCACTTGTGAATAAAACATCACAGCTCCCAAAAATTAGTTTTGAACCGCCTAAAAAAGTAATTGGCAGTAATACTATCGAATGCATGAAAAGTGGTATTATGTACGGTACAGCTTGTGCATTAGATGGCATGATTTCCAGAATTGAACAGGAATTAGGCGAATCTTGCACTGTTATTGCAACAGGTGGTTTAGCTAGTTTGGTAGTGCCATTATGTCAGAAAAAAATTATTTTAGATGATGATTTATTACTAAAAGGCTTATATTATATTTATCAGAAAAATAGAAATTAATAATTAATAATAAGACTAAAAGGGATGTTAATTATGTTAAGAATTACAGATTTTATATTTGATGGTAATATTCTTTCAATGACTGTTTGGGTGGAGGGAAAAGAAGAACATCATATGTCAGTAGATATGGATACTTTTTCAGTTGTAGAATCAGATATTCCAAACAGAATCTATGAAAGGCAAGCAATGGTTGCTTTAGAAAGATACAAAGGCAAAGAACTGCCAGAAAAAATTACTTCATACTGGTATTGAAATATGGTAATATTCTTTCAATATGATTAAAAAAAGACTGTAAGCGTATTCGTTTACAGTCTTTTTATCAAGAATTTAAAAAAATTATTTTTTTGTTAATTTAAATCAAATCTTTCACGGATATATTGCTCCAGAAAATCTGCTGTTTTTTCAATGCCTAATCTGCTTGTATTCATAGTCAAGTCATATCCTCTGGAATCGCCCCATTTAATATTGCAATAATAATTATGATATTTTTTTCGTTTTCTGTCATGGCGATTCATAATGCCACGAGCTTCGTCTTGATTTACATTGCGTGATTCGCAGATTCGTTTAATTTTGCAATCTTCATCTGCCAGAATAAATAATTTTACGATTCCCTCATAATTTGCCAGAATTTCGTCTGCACATCTGCCGACTATGACAAAGGATTCACCCTCATTGGCTTTTTTTACTAAGTAATCAAATTGATAATTGGCAACAATTAATTCTGGTGAATTTGTCTGCCCTCTTGCTGTTCTGGAAAATAAAAATAATCTTGGCTTTTCATCAAATTTACGGAGCTTTTCCGCATCAAAAGATTTTTCATTTGCGATTTCGTCCAGTAAATTTCTATCATAGTAATTAATTGCAAATCGTTTGGCTAGTATGTGTGCAATCTCTCTGCCTCCACTGCCGAATTCACGACTGATAGAAATTAATAACTGTTTTTCCATAATCACACTCTCCTTTTATGTAATTTATATAATTATCTCTTAAATTATATCACAAAATTAAGCGATTTGTCAATAGAAATTTAAAAAATCTCCCATACGAAACAGTATGAGAGATTTTTATATTATAATTGTGTGACATATCTGATGCAAATATAGACTGTACTAACAAGTAAAACGATTACTGTAGCAGGTGCTAATTTTTTGCAATATTCGCCCCAGCCGATTGGATGACCAGCTTTTGCAGCTGCGGACGTACCGACAACATTTGCAGATGCACCTATTGGCGTTGCTGAACCGCCGACATCTGTACCCATTGCTAATGACCATGCCAATGTTGCAAGCAACGGGTCACTGCCTAAAGATAAATCTTTAATAATTGGCACCATAGTTGCGGCAAATGGAATATTATCCACAAATGCACTTGCAATACCTGAAACCCAAACGATAATAATTACCATTAAATAATAATTACTGCCACAAACTTTGCTGATAAAATTCGCAATAATTTCTAATACGCCTGTTTGTTCCAGACCGCCTACGACAATAAATAATCCTGTAAAAAATAATAATGTTTTATAGTCAACGCCTTTTAATACTTCTGGAATATGCTTGCCAGATGTAATCAGTGTAATTAAGGCGATTACTACGCCTATAAATGCTACAGTTAATCCTGTTGTACTATGTGTAATTAATAAAACTACTGCACACAAGAATATTACTAAACTTACCCAAAAGCCTTTTTTATCTGTGATAAAACTTTCAGGAGAAGGCATTTTTGCAATTTCTTCTGCACTAACCCCACCGCCTGCAAGTTCTTTTCGCATGATAAAATAAAAATATGCTACAATAAATATAAATGAAATAATTGCTGCAACACCTGTATTGCTTACAAAATCCATAAACGAATAATGCAGATTAGAGCCAATAATAATATTTGGCGGGTCTCCGCACATGGTTGCGGAACCTCCTAAATTTGCACAGAAAATTTCTGACATAATCATTGGTACAGGATTGAATTTTAATAATCTGGATAATTCAATTGTAACAGATGCCAAAAATAATATGACTGTAATCGAATCAATAAACATTGCTAACACGAATGACATTGCCATGAATGCCAGAAAAATGGGAATTGTCTTATAATGTACCATTTTTGCAATTCTTCGACAAAGCCAGTTGAAAAATCCTACTCTTGCCATGCCTTCGACCATAATCATCATGCCTCCAAGAAATAGAATTGTTGCCCAGTCAATCCCTCCTGATTCGCTTTCCGCTCCGCTTGTATGCCAGAATTCCAGTGTGACAATTGATTTTAAATTAATCGTATTCCACATTGCATTCACATCACGCATACAAATTCCAAACACTGCAACCAATGTCAGCAGTCCGCACCCTAATGTTACATAATGCTTTTCGATTTTATCCATGATAATCAAAAGAAACATTGCTACAAAAATGACAACTGCCGTAATTTGTGCTACCATAAAA
>CAMWUF010000030.1 GCA_947177375.1 uncultured Ruminococcus sp. | reverse complement strand
TAAGATATATATGATTCTTAAAAAACTGTTTCATTTGGTCACTTCCTTTTTTATATTTTTAGAATTTTACCAAATATGATAATCTTTGTCCACAAAATAAACAAGCTCTGACATACGCAATTCTTGAATAGGGACATTCTCACCTAAAGCCCTTGTTAACACTTCAAATTTACTGCTAATTTTAACAATATTTAATAATTCTTCTTTAGAGGGTTGCATTTTGCGTAAATATTGTTCTACAGTGTCCTGCATATAGCCATAACTGCGAACTTGTGATTTTTTGAATTTAAATTCAGGCTTACCATAGTTAATGACTGGAATTAAGCTGTCATTGTCACGGAAATTTAAAACAGCTTGTGCAACAATTTCTGGCAAAAATGCAATTAATTCTGTTGCAATTGAACTATCTGGACAGAGTGTTTTAATTTCATGAAAAATTTTTTGCTGTGTTGTTTTATCAGTAATTGCTGTCATTTTATCTAATGCCATAAAGGCTAATTCGCCGACATCTTGCTTTTCAAATGGACAAGGTGTATAAGTTTCTTCTTTTTGGATTAATAACAAAAATTGATTATCTACCCGAAATTCAGGATTTTTCAAAGCTTCTTGATATAACAAATCTGTCAAATCTTGATATTTTATATTATTAATACTAACTTCACAAGTTGTTGTTTCTTGAAATTTTGCAGAAGTTAATTTTATCCAGTAACAACGCTTTGTGCCAAGATATTCTGGAATTTTATGCTTGATAATTTCCCATAAATCAGTACTTTTTGAATTTTTTCCGCCATGTTGCACAGGTCTGTATTCTGGCACAAAAAATTCATGTAGTTCATTCATAATATTTGCTGTAATCATTTCTGTGCTGTTTAATTTTAAAGCTTTTAACACAAGTTCTAATATATTTTTTCCACAGAAATTAGCGACACCTGATTTTAATGCTTTATCAGGGCTAGTTCCAATTCCTGCACAAGATTCTATGAAATCTTCGTCAAACCAAGGGTGCTGTAAAATAAATAATAATTGCACATGAAAATAATTTTTCACTTGTTTCATTTGTCCGAACTCTAATTTGACACGCAAATTATGTTCTGGATAATATAAAAAATTATCCTGAAATTCTGCACCTGCATTGTATTTAGCAACAAGGGCAAGTAATTCTTTTCTGTCCAGAGATGGCATAATCATTTCAGGATTTTGTAATTCATTCATGTTAAATACTCCTTTTCAAGATATTTTTTGATTTCTTAATCCAGTATAGCATAAAAAATTTATTCTGTCAACTAGAAATACAATGCTTTTTTCTGAAAAATAACTTGACAATTTGCTAAAAATATATTATAATAAACAGGATACAGGGCAAAGCCCTGATTTTTCATACTTGAAAGGAGCTAAATTTTATGGAGAAAAAAAGAAGAATGTCCCGAGAAGGCTTTGAAAATCTAAAAGCCGAATTGGAAGAATTAATTAATGTCCAGCGTGTAGACGTTGCACAAAAATTAAAAGAAGCACGTTCTTATGGTGACTTGTCTGAAAATGCTGAATATGATGAAGCCAAAAATGAACAGGCTTTGCTGGAATCCAGAATTGCAGAGTTAAAATATATTATCGAAAATGCAGAAATTGTTGATGATGATAGCTTAAATCTGGACGAAGTGGATATTGGCATGGTGGTAACACTTCGCAAAGTCGGTACTGAAAAAATTGAACAATTAAAAATTGTCGGCACAAATGAAGCAAATTTCTTAGAACATAAAATTTCTGACGAATCACCAATTGGAAAATCTGCAATGCATAAGAAAGTTGGAGATATTTTTATTGTAGAAGCTCCAGTTGGAGAAATCCAATATGAAATACTTGAAATTTCAAGAGAAATTCAGAAAGAAGCGTGAGAATCTATGCAGGAATTAAATCAGCAAGCAACAACAGATACTACGGATTACAGACAAATTCGTCTTGATAAATTAAATGCCATGAAAGAAGATGGTACAAATCCATTTGCTTTAACAAGTTATCCTGTATCTGTCAAGAATGCACAATTACGTGAAATTTATGAACAGAAAGAAAAAGCTGTCTTGGATTCTGCAAACGGTGATGAAGAAAAAATATCTGCTGGATTAGAAGCTATCAAGCAAGAAACAGTTTATATTGCAGGGCGTATCATGAGTTGGCGTAGAATGGGCAAAGCACATTTCTTAGATGTTCGTGACCATACAGACAGAATGCAAGTTTATGTACGCATGAATGATATTGGCAAAGAAGCATTTGAAGCATTCAGAAAATGGGATATTGGCGATATTATTGGCATTGAGGGCTTTGTATTCCGTACGATGAAAGGCGAAATTTCCGTACATGCCAAAAGTGTGACGCTATTATCAAAATCTTTATTGCCTCTGCCAGAAAAATGGCATGGTTTAAAAGACCAGGATATGCGTTACAGACAGCGTTATTTAGATTTAATTTGTAATCCACAAGTAAAAGATGTATTTGTAAAGCGTAGTCAGATTATGCGTGAAATTCGCAATTATCTTGATAATTTAGGCTATGTGGAAGTAGATACGCCAGTATTATTGCCAATTGAAATTGGTGCATCTGCAAAGCCATTTATCACACATCATAATACGCTACACATGGATATGTATTTGCGTATTGAAACAGAATTAAATCTGAAAAGATTAATTGTTGGCGGTTTTGATAAAGTCTATGAAGTCGGCAGAATTTTCCGTAATGAGGGCATGGATACATCACATAATCCAGAATTTACAACAGTAGAAATGTATCAGGCTTATACGGATTATTTAGGTATGATGGATTTAATCGAAAACATGTATAAAACAATTACACAGAACGTTTGCGGAACAGATGTCATTACTTATCAAGGCACAGAAATTGCAATTGGTAAACCTTGGGAACGTTTGACGATGATTGAAGCTGTCAAAAAATATACAGGTGTTGATTATTCTGATTGGGCAACAGATGAAGATGCAAGGGCTTGTGCAAAGGAACATCATGTGGAAGTTGAAGAGGGCAATTCTGCAACAAAGGGTCATGTATTAATTGCATTTTTTGATGCTTTTGTAGAAGAAAAATTAATTCAGCCAACAATTATTTATGATTATCCTGTGGAAAATTCACCTTTGGCAAAAAGAAAGCCTTCTAATCCAGCATTTACAGAACGTTTTGAATATTTCATGTATGCAAGAGAAATGGGCAATGCATTTTCTGAATTAAATGACCCGATAGACCAGAAAGAACGTTTTGAACGTCAGGTAAAAGCCAAAAGAGAACAAGGCAATTTAAATTGTCAAGTAGATGATGATTATATTACAGCATTAGAATACGGCTTGCCTCCAACAGGTGGTTTAGGATTCGGTGTTGACAGATTAGTCATGCTTTTAACAGATAGTGCATCTATTCGTGATGTATTATTATTCCCGACTATGAAACCATTGGCACAAAATCAGACTGATATATCAGAATAATATTAAATAATAATAAGACGGTTTTCCCGCAGAAGTCCGTCTTTTGTTTATTAATTTTTATTTATTTCATAAATGAAGGAGCATAAATTTTATGGCGAAAAAAAATAAAAAACCAAAAGAAAAATCTCTTTTTGAAGTTGCCCGTGAGTTAGAACAGCAACAGCTAGAACAAGAAAAAAAAGCACAGGAATTATTACAGAAACAGGAAGAACAAAAAAAACTCGCTTATGAAGAAAAATTGAAACAAGAAAAATTAGAATTAATCAGACTAAAACAAGGTGTCATTACTGAAAGTGAAACAATTCATGAAGAACAGGTAGAACAAAAAAAATATAGTCTAAGTGAAAAAATTTCTAATTTTATTTATCATAATAAATGGTGGATGGGAATTGGTGGCTTTTTTGCGGTAATAGTAGGATTTTTAATCTGGCAAGTTGTGACAACAGTACATCCTGATATGATAATTTTATTAGTCTCAGATAATGATTTATTTCATGCGGCTTGTTCAGAGGGTATTTCAGAATTATTTTCACAGTATATTAATGATATTAATAATGACGGCAAGGTTGTTGTAGATGTCTATTATATGCCTGCTTCTCAGGAAAATGCAGATAATGATGGTAATACTGGTGATATGACAAAGCTTTTTGCAGAATTTCAATTAGGAGAAGCTGTGCTTGTAATTTCAGATGCAGATGCAGATGCATATATTGTTCCTGAAAATACACTTGTAAATCTGGAAGAATATTTCGGCGATTATCAGGAGACACAAGAAATGCGTTTTATGCTGTCTGGCACAGATTTTGCAGATGTATTAGAATGGGATATGCCTTTTGATGATGATATTTATATTGGCATTCGGCAAGTAAGAGAAACAATGGACTCAAAAGAAAAAATGCAGGAAGTCTATGATGTTTCTTTTCCAGCATTAGAGCAATTTATTCAGCAATTTGGGCATTTAAAATAATAAATCAGCTCTTGTATTTTTTTTAAATCATACAAGAGCTTTTTATTTATATTTGCCAAACGCCTTTTTTTAAAATTTCCTGATGTCTGCAACACTGGTAAATGCACAGGAAAACAAATGCAACCAAAACACCAAAACTTCCTCCGCAAGTATCAATCAAAATATCTCTGATTTGTCCAGAGCGACCCTCTACAAATAATTGATGAAATTCATCTGTGCAAGCATATAAACTGGTTGCAGTGATAGAAATTAAAATATTATATTTTCTATTTGCAAGATATAAATACCATAAAAAACCCATAACTGCATATTCTGTAAAATGTGCTGTTTTACGGACAATAAATTCTAGTCCGTTAGTAATAATTTCTTGAATAGATATATCATAATTTTTATAATCTGAATATAATAATTTTGCAAGTATGACACAAAATCCTGAGCTGGTTTCTGAACTTTCTTCTGCGGGTTGGGCTGAAAAACAAAACATAATTATCATTTGCATGATTAGAAATACAGGAATTATTTTCTTCATGAAAAATTCTCCTTATCTGTCTGGTTCAGCATCATAAAACATTCTGTATTTTCTGACATTATGACAACGGGTACTATTGACAAGTCCAATTGCTGTATACATACAGACAATTGCAGTACCACCAGCACTCATAAATGGCAACGGAATTCCAATAACAGGCATGACTTTTAGTACCATGCCAATATTCATGAAACAATGTGAAAATATCATGCCAAATGTTCCAATGCAAATTAATTTGCCCTGATGATTTTTAGTATGAAGACTATCTGTTAAAACTTTAATACAAATATAAGTCAAGAATAATAAAATTAATAATGCACCAATAAATCCCCATGCTTGCCCGATATGTGCATAAATAAAATCATTATGCATTTCAGGAACACTGACATAACCATTTTCACTATGCAGACCAGCACCAAAAATTTTACCATTGGCAAGTGCAGAAATACCTAAATCTTGCTGATATTCTAAATTTTCTGGGTCTGTTCCAGGGTGCATAATCACAAGAATTCTTTGTCGGTGCATATCAGAAAGCAGGAAATTCCATGCTAGCAGACATGTCACAGGAATGGCTATCATTGCGGCGATAATATACCGCACAGCAATTTTGGCACTTAAAATTTCTGCAAGAAAAATAATGACAAATACAATTGCTGTGCCGTAGTCGCCCTGTTTTGCAATTAATAATATTGGCACAGCTGCATGAAAACATAATAATAACATATGCTTGATTTCATTCATAGATTCTTCTACTTTAGATAAATGCATAGAAAATGTTAAAATAAATGCAAGTTTTAATAATTCAGACGGTTGCAAATAAAAATTTCCAATAGCAATCCATGCTTGGTCATCTGCTCCGCCACGCCGATAGCCTAAACTTGTAAACGTCAATCCTACAAGCCCAAGGGCGATAGGGGCGTAAATCCACCATAATTTTACAAGTTTATTATAATCAATTACACTTAAAATCATTACAATGCCCAATCCTAATGCACTTGCAATAATTTGTGTCCGCACTGTACTGCTATCACAACGGTCAAGCAATTCATTATCGGCAATGCTTAAAAGCATGATACAACTAATCGCTGAACATATTAAAGATGCCAAAATTAAGCCTAAATCCGATGCTTTCAAATATCGGTTTACTATGCCAAAAAATTTTTTCATAAATTAAATTCACTCTTTTCTTTTTGTTCTTTCTATATTATTGCAAGTATTTACTATCAAATCCACGGAATTGTACTGCCATGGAAATATCTTGATTTGTGATTAATTCATTGCCATGCAAATCCGCAGCAGAACGAGCAACTTTTTTAATTCTTGCACCTGTTCTTGCACTCATTTTATAATGTATATACATTTTACTAAATAAATTTTCTGCTTCTGGTGTCATTTTACAAAATTTATCCAGTAAATTATCTGGTATCATAGAATTGCAATAAAAACCTAAGCCTTTATAGCGTTCTTCTTGGCGTTTTCTGGCAAGATTCACACGTTCCCGAATCGAAACAGAAGATTCTGGCTGTTCTTTAGAAGCAAATTCATGATAGGAAATTGGGTCGACATCAATATGCATATCAAATCTTTCTAACAAAGGTCCTGAAATTCTGGAAATATAATTTTTAATTTGCTTTTGTGTGCAAGTGCATTGTTTTTGTGTAGAACCATAATACCCACATGGGCAAGGATTCATTGCACCAACAAGCATAATATTACAGGGATATTCTGCTGTGCCTGAAACTCTTGAAATAGAAACTTTGCGATTTTCTAACGGCTGTCTTAAAATTTCCAGTGTCGCACGGTTAAATTCTGCCATTTCGTCTAAAAATAATACACCATTATGTGCAAGAGAAATTTCTCCAGGGACTGGAATACTTCCACCGCCGACTAATCCAGCTGACGAAATTGTATGATGTGGCGCACGGAATGGACGTTGCACAATTAAAGGCTGGTCAGGAGGCAATAATCCTGCAACAGAATAAACATTAGAAGTTTCTAAAATTTCTTCACGTGTCATTTGTGGAAGAATCGTTGGCAAACGATTTGCTAACATACTCTTACCACTTCCAGGACTGCCTACTAGTAATAAATTGTGTCCACCTGCGGCGGCAAGTTCAATGCCACTGCGAGCTTTAAATTGTCCACGAACGTCCTTAAAATCCAGCAATCCAACAAGTGTAGAGGGAATCTCTGGCATATAATGCGGAGCAGGTGGAATAACAGACTGGTCTAATAAATGTTGCATTAATCTATCAACAGAATCTACGCCATATACACGGATATTATCAATTACAGAGGCTTCTCTTACATTTTCCAGTGGGACATAAACTTCATGAAAGCCATTTTTTCGTGCAAGCATAACCATTGTCATAATTCCACGAACACCTCTGATTGTTCCATGCAAACCTAATTCTCCAATAAATACACAGTCTGGCATTCGTAATGGTAAAATATCCATTGCTTGCATGAGTGCCACAAAAATCGCCAAATCAAATGATGAACCAGATTTCTTGACATTTGCGGGTGCAAGATTAATTAATACTTTGCCTTTCGGGAATTTAATTCCAATAGAAGATGTTGCACTTCGCACACGGTCACGGCTTTCTTTAATACCAGCATCAGGCAAACCGCTTAAATCAAATTGCGGTGAACCTCTGAATAATTCGGCTTCTACCGTGACAGGAAATGCATTCATGCCGAACATACCGACACTATTTGTAACTGCAAACATAGTATTATCTCAAATCCTTTCTTTTAAGATTTTGCAATAATTCCATAAAGTTTACTTTGATTTTTATGGAATATTATATATCATTATCTCCTTTGCTATTTATCACGAA
>CAMWUF010000029.1 GCA_947177375.1 uncultured Ruminococcus sp. | reverse complement strand
CATATTCCGTTACAGATATTGTGCTTATTAATTGGTGTGATATTATTATCTGCATTGGCGAGCAGTTTAAAAAGTCAGAAAAATGCAATTGCAAAAATTTGTGATACAGTGGCTGTATTATGTGCGACAGGGGCAATTATTACACCGTTTACAGAAATATTTCAGCATGCCACACAGATATTAGAAAAAACAGCAGATTTTATGCTGGCTTTTTCAGCAATTTTTGGTGGTATTTTAGCTGTAAATGGTAATTTAACAGCTTCAGCTGGTTATCAAAGTGCTATGGTAATTTTATGTAATATTGCATTAGAAATTGTAGTGAAATTATTATTTCCGTTTTTAACAATGTGTCTTGCGATGGGTCTTGTTGATGCTGTGAATCCTGAAATTTCATTGTCTGGAATGATTAAGCTTGTGCAAAAAATTACGATTTGGATATTAGGCTTTTTAATGTCTTTATTTTTAGGATTTTTATCTGTACAAAGCATTGTTTCTAATGCAACGGACAAGCTCGGCACAAAAGCAATTAAATATGCCATTTCTGGATTTATTCCATTTGTGGGAGGAGCTGTTTCTGATGCATATTCAGCTGTATTAGGCAGTATGAATGTATTAAAATCTGCTACAGGTATGATTGGAATTTTAGCAATTATTGCATTATTATTACCAGTTTTGACAGAATTATTTTTATATAAAGCCGTTACAGCAATTGCGTCAGCTATAGCAGAATTATTTTCTGTTTCTGGACTTGCAAGATTATTTAAAAATTTAGAATCTGTATTATCTGTTGGATTTTCCGTTGCTGTGAGTTTTTCTGTTATGTTTATTGTCAGTACAGGCATTATGATAACATTGGGAAGTGGAGGATAATTTAAAACATGCTAGAAAATTTAAAAATATCTGTGATTTCTGTTTGTATGTTAAGCATAGCAATTGCTGTCTGTACGTTGGTATGTTCAAATGCAGTACTTGCGAAACAAGTGCGTTTTTTAATTGCATTATTATTTATTATTAGTCTTGCTGTGCCATTGACAAATTTAAAATTTCCTGTTTCTATGATAGAAATACAACAGGAACGTTCACAGGAAAGTGCAAAAGCTGTGACGCAGAAATATGTCGAAGAAGCTTTATATTTATTACTGACACAAGAACAGATTTCTTGTTCTGAATTACAGGTCACTGTGCATATTGATGAAAATCAAAGCATATCTATTAGTGAAGTCAACGCAGTATGCGATGATTTTCAAAAAGCCTGCCGTGTGCTGGAACAGGCACTAGGAGAGGAGGTAGAAATTCATGTTACGGAAGTTTTGGAATAAATATAAAGAAAATTTTAAAAAAGATATTCTGGTGCATATTTTAGTAATTGTGGGCATTCTTGGCATATTATGTATTTTATTATCCTCTTGTTTTGAATCTTCACAGGAGCAACCAGAAACACAAGAATCTGAACATGCAGAAATTTCACAAGAAGCTTATCGCTTGCAATTGCAGGAACAGCTTGCCGAAATGCTTGGGAATATCACAGGTGTTGGAAAAGTAGAAGTATTAGTGACAATTCAGGGAAGCGAAGCGTATCACTATGCACAAGAAGCTGACAGCCGTTATGTGACGGTAGGCGGTTCTCAAAAAGAAGCATTGGTAGAATCTGTATCACATCCAGAAATTACAGGCGTTGTTGTCGCATGTGAGGGCGGAGGAAAAAGCACTGTGCAAGAAACTGTTTATCAGGCAGTTTCTGTTGCATGTGGCTTACGTACAGCACAGATTTATGTCACACAGCTTGAGCAAACCGCAATACGAAAGGAGTCATAATTATGCAAAAACCATCTTTCATTATTGGAAAAAAGCAATTAGTTTTATCAGGGTTGACAGTGTTGCTTGCAACAGCGGTATATATTAATTATGCCTATACAAAAACAGATTTGCAAACTGTTCAGACAACACCTGTCACAGAAATTGAACAAACACAGGAAGATAATATTACAATTCCGCATTATGGTGACACGGAATTTGTAAATGCAGAAGCAGAGCCAGATGCGTCCGCAGATTATTTTGCTAAGGCAAGACTGGAAAAAACAACAAATCGTGATGAAGCTGTGCAGACTTTGCAAATGATTATGGGCGGTGGTGATATTACAGATGATGAAGCTGTTAGTGTTGCATTAGATGCTGCTGAAGTGGCAAGCATGATTGAACATGAAGGAACGATTGAATCGTTAATTAAATCACAGGGCTTCTCAGATTGTGTTGTCTATCTTGATGCTGATACAGCAAAAGTTGTTGTGCGTACTGACGGACTTGATGCATCTGGTGCGGCATTAATTAAATCTGCAATTCTCGAAGAAGTTTCTATCCCTGCTGAAAATATCAGGATTTTTGAAGTAAAATAATTTTCGTGTATATTCTGATTGACAAGTGTATAAATTTGTGTTAAAATATATATATTAGCTTATGAAAGGAAGTTGTGAAAAATGAGTATGGATCAAATTAAGAAATCTGAACGAACGATTCAGATTTCAGATGAAGTACTTCGTCAGGTTGCAGCATTGTCTGTGAAAGATATTGCAGGTGTCGCAGGACTTGTACCTGATACGAAAGTTGGTATTATGAATCTTGGTGGTGCAATTGCTGTAGAAGTAAAAATTCTTGTCAAAAATGGCAGTCGTGCTGCAACAGTTGCTGAACGTGTACAGCAGACTGTCAAACAAAGTATTCAGGATATGACAGGTGTAACAACTGTTCATGTCAATGTGGAAATTAGCGGTATCGCACAGGAGGCTTTATGAAAAAACAACAGTGCAGAGAAAATGCGTTTTTAATTTTATTTGAAGCGTCTTTTAGAAATGATACACTGGAAGAATTATTTGCAATTGCAAATGAAATCGGTGAAATTGAAATCAATTCACAAGTAGAAGAACTTGTAAAGCATATTATTGCAGAAACAGAAAATTTAGATGAAATTATTGCTGTTTATAGTCCAAAACGTGCATTAAATCGCATTGCAAGAGTGAATTTGATTTTATTACGCATGGCAATTTATGAATTAAAATATTGTTCTGAAACGCCTATGAATGTTGTCGTGAGCGAAGCTGTCAGATTATCAGAATTATATGCCAGTTCAGAAGATACAGCTTTTATTAATGGCATTTTGGGGAATTATACCCGTAAGACACGGAAGGAAGAAATTTAATGGCATTATATCTTGGCTTAGATACCAGTAATTATACAACTTCGGCAGCTATTTATGATACAAGTCAGAAAAAAATATTACAAGCCAAAAAGCTATTGCCTGTGAAATCAGGGCAAAAAGGTTTAAGACAGAGTGATGCTGTATTTCATCATGTCATGCAATTGCCCGAAGTTTTAGAAAAATTAAATATTTCTGAGAAAGAAATTTCAGGCATTGGTGTTTCTGTTCGTCCAAGAAATATGGAAAAATCTTATATGCCCTGTTTTCTTTGCGGTGAACGTACTGCAAAGATATTAGGGCATGTGTTAAATATTCCTGTATATGAAACTAGTCATCAGATAGGGCATATTTTAGCAGGTTTATATTCAGCAAAAAAACTTGCTTGGCGAAATCAGAAATTTTTCGCATTTCATGTAAGTGGTGGTACAACAGATTGTGTTTTGTGTGAACCAGATAATAAAAATATCTTGCATGTAAAAACAATTTCATCTTCACTGGATTTGAAAGCAGGGCAATTAATTGACAGAGTGGGCATTATGTTAGGCTTGGATTTCCCCTGTGGAAAAGAATTGGAACAGCTTGCTATGCAAAGCAAAGCAAAATTTAAATACCAGCCTGTGATGAAAGGTCTTTCTTGTTGTATGTCTGGCTTGGAAAATCAGTGTGCTAGATTATATCAAGATAATATGCCCGCTTGTGATGTTGCAATGTTTTGTCTGACTGCAATTTCTGAAATTTTGAAAAAAATGACCAGTTTAATATTAATACAGGAACAAAATCTGCCTGTATTATATGTCGGTGGTGTCATGTCGAATCAATATATTCAGAAGCAACTTGCAGAATGTTTTTATTCCAAAACAGAAACAGCCTTTGCAGAACCTGCATTTTCCTGTGATAATGCAGTCGGCACGGCTGTTTATGCTACTCTTTATGGCAGTCCTGACAGTTTCTGAATTAAATCAGAGAGCAATGCATTTTATACGGAAATATCCTGATTTGCAATTGCTTTTAATAGAAGGCGAAATTGCAAATTTAAAAATACAGGATACAGGACATCTGTATTTTTCATTGCGTGATGAAGAAAGTGCTGTAAAAGCTGTGATGTTTCGGCATTTAGCAGAAAATCTTCGCTTTCAGCCAGAAAATGGCTTACAGGTTATTGCTTCGGCTAGTGCTGATATTTATCCAGTCAATGGCGTATTTCAATTGCATGTGACGGATATGCTATTACAAGGCTTAGGAACTGTGCAAAGAGGATTAGAAAAAACAAAAAAAATCTTGCATACAGAGGGCATATTTGACCAGTCTGCAAAAAAACAGATTCCAGAAAAGCCAGATAAAATAGGCTTAATTACTTCATCAAAAGGAGCTGTTTTGCAGGACATGCTAAAAATTTTAGAAAGACGTTGTCCATCAGCGGAAATTATATTATTTCCAGCAAAAATGCAAGGAAAAAAAGCAGAATCTGAAATCTGCCAAGCACTCCAAACGGCAGACAGACAAGGCTGTGATGTGCTGATTCTTGGCAGAGGTGGCGGAAGTGCGGAAGATTTAGATATTTTTAATTCAGAAAAAATTGTAAGAGCTGTTTCTTCTTGTCAAACGCCTGTAATTTCAGCCATTGGACATGAAACAGATATTACACTAACGGATTTTGCTGCGGATTTGCGGGCATCTACGCCCTCTGTAGGTGCAGAACTTGCAACGCAGAAAAAATATCCTGAGATTTTATTGCCTGATAATAGAGGGCTTATTTCTGCAAATCAGGTACAGACAGGAGATATTTTAAAAATTTGCCTGACTGATGGCTGTATTAGGGTTAAGGTGGAAAGGAAGATAATTTATGAATAATAATAATTTAGTCAATCAGCAATTAGCAGAATATGCGAAGCGTGTGGAAAATTATATGCATAATATATTAAAATCTATGCAGAAGAAAACAGAAATGCCGATTGAAAATTTATTTGATGCTATGCAATATTCTCTGACAGCAGGCGGAAAAAGAATCAGACCTGCTTTGATTTATGCATTTTGTCAAGCATGTGGTGGAAATTTATGTTCTGCGGATACAGTTGCTTGTGCAATGGAAATGACACATACTTCATCTTTGATTTTTGATGACTTGCCTGCTATGGATAATGATGATTTCAGACGTGGCAAGCCGTCTTGTCATAAAGCTTTTGGTGAAGCAACTGCAATTTTAGCAGGAGATGCTTTAATTTGTCTGCCGTTTGCATTAATTGCTGAATCGGAAAATTTAAATGCAGAACAAAAAATTAATTTAATCAAAACGCTTGCAGAATGTGAGGGCGTTTCTGGTATGATTGGCGGTCAGATGTTGGACATGCAGTTTGAAAATCAGGAACATGTGAAATTAGAAGAATTGCAAATGATGTGTCTTGGCAAAACAGGAGCTTTAATGCAAGCATCTTGTCAAATGGGTTGTCTCTGTGGCAATGCGACACAAGAACAAATACAAGCCAGTATTCGTTATGGGAATTGTGTCGGGTTGGCGTTTCAGATTATTGATGATATTCTTGATGTCACAAGTACGTCAGAACAACTTGGTAAGCCTGTTGGCAGTGATATAGAAAAAAATAAAACAACATTTGTAACGATTCTGGGAATTGAAGAAGCTAAAAAACAAGCTACAGAATTAACAAAACTCGCACATCAGGCATTAGATAATTTTGAAAATACTGAATTTTTACACGCTCTGACAGATGCACTTCTGGTACGTGTGCAGTAAGAGCAGGAAGTGAGAAAATATGATATATAATCCAATTTTGTGTGCAGGTATTTTGGGGTGGGCAACAGCACAGGTTTTGAAATTTATTTTATTTTTCATGCAAAATACAAAATTTAATGTAGAAAGATTATATGGTTCAGGTGGTATGCCAAGTTCGCATTCGTCTTTGGTGTGTGCGTCGTTGGTTTCAACAGGAAGATTAGACGGTTGGAATTCGTCTACTTTTGCGATTATGTTTGTTGTTTCGGCAATTGTCATGTATGATGCAGCAAATGTCAGATTAGAAGCTGGAAAACATGCAAAGCAATTAAATGCTATTATGTTAAAATTATTTTCACAAGATGAACAGACGGATAAAAAAAGTCAATTTAAAGAATTGCTTGGGCATACGCCATTACAAGTTGTATGTGGGGCAATATTGGGGATTGTCATTGGTGCATTTATGCCTTTGCAATAAATTTATAATGGGAAGTGATAAAACTATGAGTAGCATTAATCAAGAATCTAAAGAATATAAGCTTAGTGAGCTAACACTCCCACAGGATTTAAAAAAATTAAATTTTTATCAATGCCGAAAACTTGCCAAAGAAATTCGTGCTTTCATGGTTCGGATAATTTCTAAAAACGGTGGGCATTTGGCATCTAATTTGGGAACAGTAGAATTAACAATGGCTTTGCATAGAATATTTGAATCACCAAAAGATAAAATTATCTGGGACGTTGGACATCAGTGCTATACGCATAAAATTTTAACAGGGCGTGCAGATAAATTTGAAACTATCAGAAAAGAAAATGGCATTTCAGGTTTTCCAAAACCAGATGAATCAGAACATGATATTTTTATTAGTGGGCATAGCAGTACTTCAATTTCTGTTGCATGTGGCGTCGCAGAGGCAATGCGGTTACAAGGTGATAATCATAAAGTAATTGCTGTCATTGGTGATGGCGCATTAACAGGTGGTCTGGCATTTGAGGGATTAAATAACGGCGGAAAGAAAAAATTAAAAAATTTAATTGTTGTTTTAAATGATAATAACATGTCTATTTCTGGAAATGTAGGAGCTGTTTCGGGTTATTTACGGTCTATCAGAGAGAGTGAAAGATATGTGCAGAAAAAACAACAGCTTGAAAAAAATTTATTAAGCAATGCTAAAATTGGCATGCCAGCTGTGAAAGTTTTGAAAAAAACAAAAGATAGTTTCAAACGTGTGATATTTCAACAGGCGACTATGTTTGAACAATTGGGATTTGTATATTTAGGTCCAGTCGATGGGCATAATTTACAGGAACTGGAAGAAGTATTTAAAACAGCAAAGCGTTATGATGCCCCTGTGTTTATTCATGTAAAAACAGTCAAGGGCAAAGGCTATTTGCCAGCAGAACAAAATCCAAGTCAGTTTCATGGCGTGTCTAAATTTGATATTATAACAGGAAATCCTGAAGTTTCAGGAAATGATTGTTATTCTGACGTATTTGGAAAAGAATTAACAGCACTGGCAGAACAGGATGCTAAAATTTGTGCCATTACAGCAGCAATGACTTATGGAACGGGTCTGCAATATTTCCAAGAAAAATTTCCAGAGCGTTTCTATGATGTGGGAATTGCAGAACAACATGCTGTGACATTTTCGGCAGGACTTGCTTCTGCTGGAATGATACCAGTATTTGCTGTCTATTCTACATTTTTGCAGAGAGCCTATGACCAGCTTTTACATGATGTTGCAATTGGAAAATTACATGTTGTGTTAGGAATCGACCGTGCTGGAATTGTTGGAGAAGATGGTGAAACACATCAGGGGACTTTTGATGTGCCAATGCTGACTTCTATCCCAGAATCTGTGATTTATTCTCCTGCATGTTATGAAGAATTAAAGCTTTGCTTAAGGCGGGCAATTCAAAAAGATACTGGCTTGACAGCTGTGCGTTATCCTAAGGGCAATGA
>CAMWUF010000028.1 GCA_947177375.1 uncultured Ruminococcus sp. | reverse complement strand
TAATAATGATATTCTTCAAATTTTATCAGATTCAAATGGTCAGCAGCAGTTTGAAGGTGTAACTAAGCCCAATTCTGAAGCTTTATCTGAGATACAGCAATATCTTAATATGCAGGAAATCAAGCATCTTCCTACTTCAATGGGAGATATGCATAAACGATTCTCAGGAATTCCTTACGGCTGGAGAGAGGTTGATATAGCAGCACTTATTGCCGAACTGGTGGCAGATAAAAAAATTTCTGTAAAATACAGCGGAGCAATGATTCTTGCAAGTGACAGAAAAATGCCAGATTATCTCAGAAAGAGAACTGTAATTGACAAAGTAATAATTCAGAAAAAGGGCGAAATATCACAAATAATTTTAAAAAATGCAAGAGAATTTCTGCGTGAATATTTTGATATTATGGATATTCCTGTTGACGGAGATGATGTAGTCGTTTTTGTTATTGACAAGTTTGAAGAACAGAAGAAATTGCTTTCTAATATGATTGCAAAGGAATATTCTGTCAGAAATTACCCTGATAAAAAGCTTATCGAGGAAGGTATCGCACTTTGTAATGATTTACTTTCTCAGAAGCGTGATGGTTTGCTTTTGCTGAAGAAGATGAATGAATTGGCTGATGATTTTCTTGATTTCAATGAGGATATGGGAAAAGTTAATGCATTTTTCAAGAATCAGCGTATCATATTTGACCAGGCATTTGATAAGCTTCGTGATATAGAAATCGAAAAGGAATATTTTCAAAATGAACAGAATGCACTTGCAATTATATATGCTATCAAAGAGATACTCTCAATGCAGAAACCTTATAAAAGAATCAATGAACTTCCTGATTTATTACATGATATTCAGGATATATATAATCATCTTCTTACAGAAAAACGTGAGGAAGTGCTTTCTGATATTCGAGCTGCGATGGCTGAAATCCATCAGACAGCTAATATTCAGCAATCAGAAATCGTTGAGCGAGCAGATGTAGCTCTTACTGCAAAGAGAGATTCAGCAAATACTACAGCAAATCTGATAGCACTTGATGCTATGAAAATTCAAATTGCAAATTTGCGTCAGCAGTATATGAGACAGCTTGTTACAGTTCAGTCTGATAAAAAGATAACAACTGCTTCAAGAGCAAGTATTTGTCATACAGCTCAAATAAAGAGTGAAGAAGATATTGAACAGTATCTTGAGCAGGTAAGAAAAGTCCTGAAAAATAAGCTTTCAGGCAATGATATCTTACATATAATTTAAAATTTAAGGTGATAGTATGAATAAAACATCTTTAAAAAATTATGCTGTATGGGCAAGAAATACGCTGATTGAGTCAGTCGTTCAGCGTGCTTATGAATACAGCATAACGGATAGCGGAAAGAATCATTCTAATCTAACATCAGTCGGAGATAAGCCTCTTTCTGTGACGGAACAGAATCAGCGTAAACAGCTTATTTACAGAATAGATGAGAAAGGTTTCAATTTTGTAATGGAAGAAGCCGCATATACTTGGTTCAATAGATTCATTGCACTTAGATATATGGAGGCAAACGGATACTTGCCGTCAAAAGTCCGAGTATTTACTGACGAAAACGGAGCATTTAAACCTGATATTCTAAAAGAAGCTTTGACCGTTGAAATTGAAGGGCTTGACCGTGAAAAAATCATCACAATGGTTGAGTCCCAGCAGAATGAAGCTCTTTACAAATATTTGATAATTACACAATGCAATGCTCTTAGTCATAGTCTTCCTGAAATGTTTGAGCAGATAGGAGGCTGGACTGAACTTCTCTTCCCTGCCAATTTACTGAGAGAGGGAAGCGTTATTCAGCGAATGGTTGAGGATATTCCAGAATCTGACTGGCTTGACCAAGTGCAAATCATTGGTTGGCTGTATCAGTGTTACAACAGCGAACCAAAGAATAAAGTCTTTGCTGACATGAAGAAGAATATCAAGATTAGCAAGGAAAATATTCCTGCTGCAACACAACTTTTCACACCTGACTGGATTGTACGTTATATGGTGGAGAACTCATTGGGAAGACTTTGGTATGAGGGACACACAAGTTTTGACAAGTCTGAATGGAAATACTATCTTGACGAAGCGGAACAGGAAGAATCCGTTAAAATTGAGCTTGAAAAGCTTGGAAACAATTTGAAAAATCTAAATCCTGAGGATATCAAATTCATTGACCCGTGCATGGGTTCGGGACATGTTTTAGTCTATGCATTTGACGTGTTGATGCAGATTTATACATCTGTGGGCTACAGCGAAAGAGATGCTGCACAGCTGATAATTTCCAAAAATCTCTATGGACTTGACTTAGATAAGCGTGCATATCAGCTTGCTTATTTTGCGGTAATGATGAGGGCAAGGCAGTATGACCGCCGATTCCTGACAAGAGGAATACAGCCGAATATATCCTATTTTCAGGATATTCCCAATGTTGACAATACATTCCTGTCAGGTAGTCTGAAAACATTTGCAGAACAGTTCAGGAATGCGGACATATATGGTTCGCTTATGAGCGTGCAGGCTGTAGAGGGGCTTAACGAGGCAATCAGTACATTTAACAACATGATTGGATTTGAGCAGAATCAGCTTGAACATCTGATGCTTCTGCATAAGATACTGTCTCAAAAGTATGACGTAGTATGCACGAATCCGCCATATATGGGCGGTTCTGGTATGAATGCAGTTCTTTCTGACTATGTAAAGAAAAATTTCCCTGACAGTAAATCAGATTTGTTTGCCTGTTTTATTGAGAAGTGCGGACAGTTTGCAAAAAGTAACGGTTATTATGCAATGATTACACAACACGCATGGATGTTTTTATCAAGCTATGAAAATCTTCGTAAAAAGCTCATGCAAAAAACAACTATAAACATGGCACATCTTGGAGCAAGGGCTTTTGATGAAATCGGTGGAGAGGTTGTCCAGACAACAACTTTTGTGCAGACAGGGCATATTGCTGATTATAAGGGTACATACGCAAGACTTGTTGATATTGTGGGCGAAAATGAAAAGCGTGAAATGTTTTTGAGTGGCGAAAACCGCTACACCGCCAAACAGGAAAACTTCTCCAAAATCCCTGGCTCGCCTGTCGCTTATTGGGTGAGTGAGAATATAATTAGTGCTTACAATAATACAAAGATTTATGATGTGTCAAAGCCTTGTAAGGGAATTGATACTGGAGACAATAATCGATTTTTGAGACTTTGGTATGAAATTGACAACAGATTAATGCTTTATCCTAGAGAAAATCCATTGACCGATAGTGATTTCAATAAAAAATGGTATCCATATAATAAAGGTGGTTCATACAGAAAATGGTATGGCAATGGAGAATATCTATTAAATTACGAACAAAATGGTTCAGAATTGAAGAATTTTAAAGGTTCTAATTTGAGAAATAAAGATTACTATTTTAGAGATGGTTTAACATGGAGTACTGTAACATCTGCTCAATTTAGTATAAGACGTTTTAAGTTTGGATATTTATTTGATAATGGTGGATGTTGCTTATATGCAAATGATAATATTGAATATATTCTTGGTTTTTTGAACACATCACTTGTAAAATTTTTCTTAGAATTATCACCTACATTGAATTTTCAACCTGGTGATATAGGGAAAATGCCTGTAATAATTGATAAATCTCAAAAAAATACTATTGACACCATTGTAGAAGAAAACATAAACATAAGTAAACAAGATTGGGACAGCTTTGAAACAAGCTGGAATTTTGAAAAACATCCACTTGTGTAAGGAGAGAATATGGCAAAAAGTACACAAACATATCCATACAAAATTACTGACTCTATATTATATAATCTTACAGATGAGTATGAATTGAGCATATCGGAATATTTTATTTTATACTCTTTCTTTGTTACCTATTCATGCTGTGGTAAACAAAGTGGTAAAAAGCGTACTTTCAAAGAGTATGGATGGGATAAATTTGCGAGACTTAATTTTGGAAAAATAGAAGCAGATAAAACTATTTATTTAAAAGATAATCTAAATGAAATAATTAATCTTGATGATAGAACTCACTTTATCTTTACAACAGACAATGATGATGTTAGACAGTGTTTTCAACAAATTAATCTTTGTGATGGTCAATTGTCAGATATACATACAGAACGAGCAGTTATTACAAGAACGTCAGAGTCCAGTAGATATTTAAAACTATTCTATCGTATTCGTGATGGCTTTGCACACGGAAAATTCGTGCTTAAACTTAATGATGATAATGAGAAAATGATTATTATTCAGGACGATGATGGACATAATGTGACTGGAAGAATTGTAATAAAGCTAAATACCCTTATTGAAATGATCAAAATTATAGACAAAAATAATTTGCTGAAATGGAGAGAAATCTATGGGCAAGCTAATCAGTGATAAATACAACGCATGGGAGCAGGAAAAAAAAAACTCCTGTTCCATTCAGAACAGGAGACGAAGCTAAAATAAATCAGAATGCGAGCCAGTGCGTTCAAGGGAAAGAATGAGCTGATTTTCGTAGATTTTATAAATCAAAAGCCAATCTGGCTCGATGTGACACTCACGAAATCCCTTGAAATTGCCTTTCAGCTGGTGGTCTTTGTTCTCCCTCCTCGCTGAGGATATCACGAAACATTTCGTCAACATCTGTATAGCCTTTCGCTTCGACCTTGCCACTGATAATATCCTCCATTTCCTGCATGGATGCCAATGTTTCAGCATTGGGTTCAAGTTACCTATATGTGGGATATTCATCATAGGCAGCACGTTCAATCATTTCATGCAATGCTGCTTTAAGGGTCGTTCCCTTGAGATGAAACAGGGCAGCTGCATTTTCATATGTGTGAATGTCAATTGCAAGGTTGATATTCACGTTTGTGCTGGTATCTACCATACTATCAGCTCCTTTCAAATATTAGTATAGCACAGAATCATTATTTTGTTAACAGGAGGAAAATCATGGGAAAACTAATTTCCGACAAATACGCCCAATGGGAGCAGGAATGCACGGAGCGTTTCAACAAATTAAAACAGAATGAAGAAGAATTGAATCGTATTTTTATTGACATCTACGGCTTGCAGGACGAATTGACACCAGATGTCGATGATAAAGACGTGACTGTAAGAAAAGCAGATTTACAGCGAGAAATTAAGAGCTTGATAAGCTATGCAGTGGGCTGTATGTTCGGCAGATACTCCCTTGATATTGACGGCTTGGCTTATGCAGGCGGTGAATGGGATAGCTCCAAATATGAAACTTTTATTCCAGACAGCGATAATGTGATTCCGATATGCGATGATGATTATTTCAATCATGATGCAACAACAAGATTTATTGAGTTTGTGCGTGTCGTATATGGTGACGATACCCTTGAGGAAAATCTCGAATTTATCGCAAATGCACTAGGCGGAAAAGGAACTCCGAGAGAAAGAATTAGAAATTATTTTCTCAACGGATTCTATGCTGACCATTGCAAAATATATCAGAAACGCCCGATATACTGGCTTTTCAGTTCAGGCAAAAAAAACGGATTCAAGTGCCTGATGTATCTACATAGATACCGTCCTGATACAGTAGCATTAATCCGTACAGATTATGTTCACGAGATTCAGGAACGTTACCGCACACAGTTACAGATGACAGAGGACGAAATACAGAATGCATTATCTTCAGAGAAAGTGCGTCTTAATAAGCGTATTGCCAAACTAAAAGCACAGCTTCTTGAACTAAATGACTATGAAGAAAAAGTGCATCATCTTGCAGATATGATGATACCGCTTGACCTTGATGACGGAGTAAAGGTGAATTATGCAAAATTACAGAGCATTCTTGAAAAAATTAAGTAAGGTGAAACTATGAATATACAATCTATTCAGAATACGCTTGCAGAGCGATTTGCAAAACCGCTTCCTGATTTTCATAAACGAAGAGTGATATTCTGGCATGATGAAGAAGCAGAATTTGCAGACGGCATTGATGAACTTGAGCTAAGCGGAGTAAAACTCCTGAAATTGACTGGTTCAAACTGGTTTTATGCCAAAAAGCTTCTCTGTAATGATGATACTGAAAGCAATTATCTTGTTTATGTGCCATTTCCTTTTGCAAAGCCTGAAGATAACTGGCTGAGAGGGCTGGAACGTCAGAATGAGGAATTCAGGGCTGACCTTGTATCCATGCAAATGGAAGAGTTAAAAATTCCTCAGACGATTTCTTTACGCAGAGCAGTTAAAAGATATAAGAAATTCTTTGATAGCAAGGAAAGAACAACAAAACTGAAAACACTTGGAAGTATATATACTTCTGCAGGACAGTTGCATATTGATGTTCTTGCCGTTCTTTGTGGTACAGTGGAGAATACACTTCAGGGAATCGTAAAATCACTGCTGATAGCATTATTATATGATGAAAATCAAGAAATTCTGACAAATATTTGCAAATTTGGCAGTGAAGAAGCACTTGAGGAACTTCTTGCACAGAAACTAGATTATCAACAAGAGATATCAGGAAATTTGGAATCATCTATACAGCTTGCAGGATATATCATTATTTCAGCACTTGCACTTCTGTTAGATGCAAAATCTCTCAGCAGTCTGGAACAATATATGGCTGATTTAGAGCAGTTTAGATTAACTTGTTATGATATTATAAACAAATGGCTTGCATCAGATGATTGTGATAAATTCTATGAAATTGCAAGGCTGACAGAAGAAACATATCATATTTCAGAAGTGCTGGATAATTTGTCATTGGAACAGCTTGTCAGCATTGATATTCTTCCGTGCATTGATGAATGTATTATCAAAAGATTTATGACTGAAATATCAGAAAATATAATTAAAATCAGTGATATTTCAAATGCAGTCGAAAAACGAAGAACTATAAAATGGTTTAACAGATTTTCTGATTATTATGAGGGAATATTGCAAGTTGCTGAAATGAAGCGTTTTATTCAGGAAAATGCTGATGGATTCCATTACGCTGAATGTCAGGCAATGTTCAATGATTATTGCAATAAGTTATATCTCATGGATACTTATTACAGACGTTTTCATTCAGCATTTGGCAGATGTCTTAGAAATAATAATTCAGAGCTTGAAGACTTGTTCAAAACCTGTGCAGAATACGCTGAAGGACTTTACAAGAATAGTTTTCTTGAACGTATCGGCGACGCATGGACTATGCTTGCAAGAGAAGAATATGAAGCAAATGGTGAAATTAGTCATATCCCGAAGCAGTCTGATTTTTATCAAAACAAAGTCCAAAAAGCAGCAGAAAATAGCAGGGTATTTATTATTATTTCAGATGCACTCAGATATGAAGTTGCAGCTGAAATTAACACTGCTCTTATTCGTGAAACAAAGGGAAATGCTGAAATTACCGCAATGCAGGGAATTTTTCCGTCAGCAACAAAATACGGAATGGCAGCACTTCTTCCACATAGTGAACTTGAAATTACAGATGATATGAAAGTTCTGTGTGATGGAATGGACACTGACAGGACTTCTGACAGAGAAAAAATTTTGGAAATAAAATCATTGGGAAATACTGCAATTACTTATAAAGAACTTCTCTCAATGAAGAAGAAAGACAGGCGTGAACGAATTAAAGATGCAAGAGTAGTATATATTTATCACAATACAATTGATGCAATAGGTGATAAGGCGATTACAGAACATCAAGTATTTGATGCCTGCAATGATACGATTACTGAAATTAAGAATATCGTTCGTATCATAACTAATGATATGAATGGTACAAAAATATTTATTACTGCAGACCATGGATTTATTTATACTTATCAGAAACTCAGGGAAAGTGATAAATTAGATAAAAATATTGATACAGTTGATATAATAGAATCTAACCACAGATATCTAATTACTAAGCATAAAAATTCAGAATATTTGTTAAATATTCCTATGAAGAAATACGGAAGAAATTTTAATGGTTGCACGTCAGCAGGATATATT
>CAMWUF010000027.1 GCA_947177375.1 uncultured Ruminococcus sp. | reverse complement strand
AATATGGTCTATCCAAATTTGTCTTGAAGACCAGACATTAATTAAAATTCTATTTGGAACATTTTTGGCAATTAATTTTAAATTACGAATGATAATATTATCACTTGGTTCATCTTTGCCATATTCGTTATTTGTTCTGAATTGTGAGTCATAAATTGTATGATTGCCATAACAGCCAACTAATGTTTTATTATCTCTGATTCTTGTATGTGAATATTTTTGAAGGTCAATATCTGCTGTTACAACAACTGTTTTTGGCTCTACAGAATCTAATTGTTTCACTAAATCATCTGCATCAGAAACATAAACAACTTCTCCTAATAAACCGCCAATTGTGCCAGCTTTTTCTCCTGAATCCGTCATGCAATTTCCAGCGAAACCCTCTAATCCGTCAAGATTTAATTTATATTTCTGATAATCTGTAGCAGAATAGCTTGCAAGCTGAAATCCTGAATTTTCTTGATAAGTCAAAGCAATAGAAGAATTAAGATTGCTTGTAATTTTATAATATAAATTATAGCCATCAAAATCTTGTTCCACACCTTCAATATTCCAGCGTTGAGATTCTAAATCTGCATCTGCTGAGAGTGTGACACTATTGCCAACAGCAGTTAATACATAACCATTGGAAGCATTCACAATTTCAAATACATCAGAGCTAATATAATTTAAAGACCATTTTTCACTGGTGAGACCATTCTGAATATCAGGCACAAGACTAGTATCAGAAGCATTGACATTTTGATTTGTATCAAACATGCCAAGACGAAAATATTGCACAGGATAAGTAATATCTTCTGCTTGTGCCTGTATCATAGATGATACAGATGTTAGATTTGCACACATTGTACTTCCTAAGGCAAGGCTTGTCAAAAAAGAAACCATTTTTTTAAATTGCATAATAACCCCTCCTAAAAGATAAATTTATAAATAATAAATTAATGTTTATTATAACATAAATTTTAGAAAAAAGCAATAATTTTTTAACTTTTCTATAAAAATAACAAAATAGGAAAAGTATTTTTAGATACTTTGCCTATTAAGATAAAAATTAATTATTTTACAATTTTAGACAACAATCTTGTCATTTCTTCTTCAGAACCCCACCCACGGCGAATATTATTTGGGTCAAGAATCCTCACATGATGTGTAATTTGATTTTGTTGCAACTTCCAACCTTGGTCATATCCAATCGTATTCCAAAAAACTTCTCCTCCCATTGTTGGGAATGGAATATTTGGCATACTAATTTTTTTTAATATATCTGGATTTCCAGCTATCATGCCAAGTGCTGCTTTTAAAATAGTTATTTCAATACTCATTTTTAAAATACTCCTTTTTTTATGATAAATAATTATCTTCCTTTAAAAATAACAATCGGAATTGGTGGGCAATTTTGGCGATTTACAAAAGGCATTTCTACAACAGTATATAAATTACTATCTAAACTTGGCAAAAATTCTAATAATGCATCACGTTCTGCAAAGCCAGTTTCTTTGCCATAATATAAAATTAATGTCATAATTCCGTCAGGTTTTAATAATTCCAGCCCTTGCTGAATTGCTAAAATACTTGTTTCTTTTTTTGTAAATATATGATGATTGCCAGCAGGTAGCCAACCAAAATTAAATACAATACAAGAAACAGTTTCAGGTTGCAAATAATGTTTCATGTTGCTATGACTATCTAAAATTACTTGTGTACGCTCTGTCATGTGATGCTGTGCTAATAATAATTTTGTGCTGTCGATTGCTTCTTGCTGAATATCAAAAGCTGTCACATGTCCCATTTCGCCAACAAGCTCTGCTAAAAATAGTGTATCTCTACCACGTCCAGCAGTTGCATCAATGCAAATATCCCCAGCTTGCACATGTTCTTTCAAGATATGCTGAATGATTTGCAAAGCACTGAAATGTTTTCTGCTATCTGCCATAAAAAAGCTCCTAATCTAACACATAATTTTTATGGAATTCTAAAAATTCTTCTTGCGTAAAATCTGGCAATTCTCCGAATAATTCTAGTAATAATTTTAGAATAGCAACAGACCTTGCCTGTGTATTGATACTTTTTTCAGGATTAAATTCAATATCTGTGAAATAATCATAATCAGCAATCTGTTGAATTTCTTCTGTTTTAAGAGAATCTTTTACAGATTTTAAATAGATATAATCATAAAAAGCTGTTTTTGGCTCAAGCTCCCATAAGATACTCTCAAATAAAAACCCTGTTAATTTTCCTGAATTTCTGAGGCGACTGTCTCTTTTGGCTTCTTTTGGTGAAACAGTCAATAAATCCTGATAGGCACCTCCATATTCAAATACTTTGGAACTCTGAAATATATTTTCCAGAAAATGCCCCTGATATTGTAACTGAAAAGCACTAAGTTTTGCACCTAATTCTAATTTACTTTTGGTACTGATTTCAAGAGGCTTTGCACAGGGATTCTTTTTTATAATTTCCTCATGTAAACTGGCAATACATTTTTGTTTCTGTGACAATGCAAATCCAGAATACCATGTAAAATTAAAATTTTTCTGAATAATTTTATAATCAGAAACACAAAATGCGGGTCGATTTGCCATAAACACACACACACTCCTTACATCTATAATAATTAATACTTTCCAGTAATCATGCCATCATGTTTCCAGATACTTTTTTCAGGAACAACGCCACGCACACAACTTGTTGGATAAATATTAGAATTTCTTCCAATCACAGTACCAGGATTTAAAACACTATTACAACCAACCTCTACAAAATCTCCTAACATTGCACCCACTTTTTTCAGATTTGTTTCTATATTTTCCCCATCGCCTTTAATCACAACAAGTGTTTTATCTGATTTTACATTGGAAGTAATAGAACCTGCTCCCATGTGAGAATAATACCCTAAAATGCTATCACCAACATAATTATAATGTGGTGTCTGAACATTATCAAACAAAATCACGTTTTTTAATTCTACAGAATTGCCAACAACACAATTTTCGCCGATTAAGGCACTTCCACGAATAAATGCACAATGACGAACTTCTGTATTTGCACCAATAATACATGGTGACCCAAGATAAGCACTTGCAAATATTTTTGCTGTCTTGTGAATCCAGACATGTTCAGACGGATTGTCATATTCTTCTGGATTTAATTTCTCACCAAGTGCAATTATCATGTCTTTTATTCCAGTCAGTGCCTCCCATGGATATATAAATTTTTGCAAATACTCTCCTGACAAAGTATGTGACAAATCATATAAATTTTGAATACGAACTGATTGCATAATTTACCTCCTAATCATATTTATAGATTATTATAACATTTTTATTTTGTGCTGTCAAGTTTTATTTTATTTTTACGATAAAAAATATTTTAATAGCAAACAGCATTTTTAGTGCTATCTTAATTCCATTAAGCATATTATAAAATTTTAGTAATTTATTTCTTTATTGTTTGTTCTTTCAAGCAAATAATCCACAGAAACATGATAAAAATCTGCAATTTTAATTAAAATTTCTATTGGCAAATTATGCGTTCCTGATTCATAATAACTATAAGTTCTCTGACTACAATGTAATTGTCTTGCCAAATCTGTTTGTGTTAAGTCGTTATCTTCTCTTAAATCACGGATTCGTTTGAATTTCATAATAAATTTTTCCTTTCAAAAAAGAAACTGTCTGAAAAAGGCAGTTTCTTTTTTTATTAATTTTTAGTTTTTTAAATTTTTGCTATTAGCAACATTTGTGAAATGGTAATTTAGAAATTCTAATTGCATTAATCTGTGGTGGTAAACTTCTTGTCATAACGCCATTATAAATAATCATAATTTTGTCATTTACTTCAAAACAACAAGCACATTTCGTAAAAACAAGTACTTCTTGATTTGTTGCTTTGTCACATACTAAAAGACTATCTGCATTTGCTTCCAGAACTGTAGCAAACATTTTTTCCATACTATCACCTCGCAAATTATAATTCTATTATAATTTATGCGATAATTTAAAATCAGTGCATATGTTTTAAATTTATTATAATTTATATTGCATAAAATTATTATTTTTTATAAATCCAAAATCTTGATAGAGTAAAACACCCATATCAGAAGCAGTAATCTGAATCAAAGAACAGCCTTGTTCTTTGGCTTCGTTTACGATTCTTGAAAGTAATTCTTTTGCAATGCCTTTTCTTCGATATTTTTTATCTGTATACATACTTGACAAAAGTCCTATTTTTCCATTTGAACAACTGAAATAAGGTGGTTTTTCAACAATAGATATTCCACTTGTTGCAATTATTTTTTCATTTTCATTATCAACAGCAATCCATGAAATAAATGTATTATCTGCCATATGACGTTGATAGTAATCTCTTAATGCAGGCACAAGATTAATATCTTCTTTTGCACCTTCTTCACGCAATTGATTAATTCGCATTTCGATAAAAATAGCAAGTTCTTTATTCGTCAATTTTTTATAAGAAATATTCAAATGTTCTATTCACCTCATTATTTGCAAAAACCTGAATTTATTCATAAAACAAACTCAGGTTTTTTATATTATTAAAAATTATCTGATAATTCTTCTTGGTTTTTGTCTACTGCCCCAACCGCCGTTGTTGCCACCAAAACCACCATTACCATTGGAAGAACCAGCTGTCAAAGCTGTTCCGCCTGTAAGTGTTCCGCCATAAGACGCAAGCTGTGTTTCATCAAGTGTCTGGAAGTAAGTAGAATTACTTATTTCTCCGCCAGTCTGGAAAGTCACACTGGAATCAATATTACCACCAGCTTTGAATACAGAAACATTCTTATCAGCGAACCAAGATACAATCACATTGCCAGAAGCATCTACAAGGGAAATTCTTGTGTCAGCAGATACTGAACCAGAAGCGGAAACGACTGCTGACATACCGCCACCCATGCCCATGCCGTTGGAACTGCAATTGCTAGCCCAAACACCACCATTGACAGTGATAGAACCATCAGCATCAAAGTCATCTGAACCGTTGGAGATTAAATAACCACCATTGATAACAATACTGCCATTAGAATCGAATCCATCATGGTCGCCATCTTGTGCATTGACTAAAGCAAAACCGCCATCAAATTGCATGAGATAATCATTAGAAGAACTGCCACCGAAACCACCTTGATTCCAGCCACCGCCAGGACCTCCGCCAAAGTTGCCAGAACCATCAGAGCCACCTGCGGCGTTATAGCCATCATCATCAGAATTAATAATTGCAGAACCACTATATTGATAAATTTTCTGTGCTTCAATGCCCTCATAGCATTTGATAACATAAATCATTACATCATCATAAGTATCAGCACCTGATGTGCCAATTAAAATTTCATGGTCAGCATGTACACCGTCATCACCTGTAGAAAGTGTAATATTACCACCAATCAATGCAATATTGCCACCAGCATGGATACTATCATCAGAAGAATCTATTACTAAATTGCCATCATTAATAGTAATATTGCCACCACTTTGCCAAGTTTCGCCAGATTCATCATAAAGACCAATGGCTTTAATGCCCTTAGCAGAAACATCAGTTTTATTGGAGTTGCCATCACTCATGCCACCTCCAAAACCGCCCCAACCACTATTGTTGGAGTTTGAAGAACCAGAGCTACTACTACCTTCATAGGTATAAATTGTTACATCTCCGCCATTCATAGTAAATTCTTGTTCAGCCTGAATACCGTCAGAATATGCTTTAATATCTACTGTACCGCCATTGATAGTAACATAGCCTTTTCCTTCGTCAGTCTCTGTAGATTTAATACCATCACCAGCAGTTGTTGTAACAGAAATATGCAAATCAGAATAATCACCATCACCACCATTGGCAACAAGACTATCAGGGTCACCAACTCTAACAGAATTTTCACCCTTAATGCCATTGTTTACTGCTGTAACTGTGATATTACCATTCCAGAGCTTCAAGTCATTTTTACAAACAATGCCATTTTCATAATTACCATTGACAATCAAATCTCCTTTGCCCTTAATTTTCAAATCATCACGGGAGAAAATAGCAGCGTCAATTTCTTTTACTTCGCCGTCATTTTTTGTATAACTATCTGTATGTGTTGTGCCATCAGAAATTGTATTCGTCGTACCTTTTTTAACAGAAATAGTCACATCTTTGCCGACATTTTCTACATAAACTGGTGCGACACTAGCATTAGACAGTGTTAAATCCTGGAAATTCAAAGTAACAGCAGCTTTTGGTTCAGCATCATCATCTGTATTGACTTTGAGCTGTCCATTTTCAGAAGTACCACTGATATTATATTCACCAGATGTTGTAATTGTAACATAAGTACTATCTGTCACAACGACATTAGAAGCATTTTCAATTGCAATTTCATTGCCATCTGCATCATACAGAGACACACTCGAATCATGATAAACAATAGATTCTACCAGTTCACTTCCAGAAGGTGTTGGATTTGGCGTTATCACACTTCCACCGCCTTCATTCAGGACTTTTCTTTTTAATGCAACAAAATCATAGATATTAACAACATCATCATTGATAATATTTGCATTTTGATAAGCTTCTTCTGAGAGAGTTCCTTTTCCAATTAAATATTTCTGAAGTAATATTACATCTGCAACACCTACAGCGCCATCTAAATTCACATCACCTGTTAAAGCTTCTGCAGATGATGATATTGCAGGAATCATAGCAAACATAGTAGCTGTTGCAAGAATGCCTATAATTCCAGCTTTAAAACGATTATGCTTTTTCATAACAATTCTCCTTTATCAAAAAATTTTTGAATTTTCATAAATTACATTTTTATTATACAAACAAATTCTTAAACTTAGCTTAAATTTATTTTGATTCCAAAAATTATTTTCTTAATTTCTCCATTTCTGTACAAAGCGTTTTAATATCCTGATGAATATAAATTTCAGCCGTTGTACTAAAATTCGCATGACCAATAATTTTTTGTAGATTTTCTGGTTGCATGCCTACAGAAGCCGATATAGACGCAAACGTATGTCTTGTGCTATGTGGAGTATAATGCTCTGATTCAAAAACATATCTGCCATGGCTTTTAGCAACTGGCGTGACAAGCTGTAAATCCACGAGAGCTGGATAAAAATATTGATTTCTGATTTGCGAAACGGTTAAGCCTAATAAATTATCTGACTCTGCTTGTTGTATCCAGTTTTTGATAAATTCTGTGATTTCAGGAATATTTACAGGCAAAGGTACAATTCTATTTTTTCCTGCCTTTGTTTTTTCACCACAGATTAAATAATTATTTTCTAAATTAATATCTGAAATTTTTAGCATTGCCAATTCTCCGATACGCAGACCAGTATAAATCATAAATAATATCATTTGCACACGTTTGTCATTTTGATTTTGCCATAAAATCGTCAAATCTTCCTGTGAAAAAATCTTTTTTTCTTTTTTTTCAAATAATGGAATTTTAATAAAATCTGCATAATTTTTCTGAATCATATCATTTTCAATCGCATACTTGCAAAGCAATCCTGCAAGGATTTTAATTATCTGACAGGCAGATTTTGATTTTGCCTGATTGACAATTTTCTGAAAATCTGGTGTTTTAATATCACACATACGGAGCTGTTGAATTTCAGAAAAATGTTTCCAAGTAGAGCAATATAAATTAATTGCTGATTGGGAAACTTGTTGATAATGCACTTCTGACCATGCTTGATAGACTTCTTGCAAAGTATCCTGTGATTGCGAATGTCCATCTCGAATATAGGCATCAATTGCCATTTGTGCTTCTTTTGCACTGGCATAATTGCCTAAGTATAATCTTTTGCCATTATGATATGGTGCGTGAGCTGTCCAAGGTTTTTTATGACGATTATCACGACTAATTGTTCCTGTTCCGTGAGGACGTTTTCTAGTTCGTTTTTTTTCTGTTTTCTTTTGTTTCTTACCGCAATATAAACAATAAACACTTTCATTTGGAATTTCTTTTTTACATTTTATGCATAGCATAAAAAATTCACCTCCTTAATTTAGTA
>CAMWUF010000026.1 GCA_947177375.1 uncultured Ruminococcus sp. | reverse complement strand
TTTAAATCCTAATACAACTCTGTTTCTGTTTTCTAAATCCTGAATCACTTGTATATTTTTAAAATCATTTATTTTTAAAATTTCAGCCACAGCTTCGGCTTGTTGGCAACCGATTTCATAAATTAGTAAGCCATTTTGCTTTAATTTATGTTTCCAGATATCAGTAATATTCTGATAAAAATCTAATCCGTCAAGACCGCCTGCCAAAGCTGACACTGGTTCAAAATTTACTTCTTTTTGCAAATCAGCCATTTCCTGACTTGTCAGATAAGGCGGATTGCTGATTATTAAATCTATATTGTCAAATTTTTCTGCAATTGCATTATTTAATACATCACCAAGCATAAAATTGATACTTAATGCATGATAATTTTTATTTTGATTTGCATAGCTTAATGCTTTTGTACTAATATCAATGCCTGTGATTTCAGCATTGACTAAATATTTTTTCAATGCCAGAGCAATACAACCTGAACCTGTACACAAATCTAAAATTTTCAAATTATTTTTATCTTGACAAAATTTAATTGCCGTTTCAACTAAAATTTCCGTATCAGCTCTAGGAATTAATACACCTGTTCCTACAAATAATCGCATACCATAAAATTCCCATTCGCCTAAAATATATTGCAACGGCTCACCTGAAATTCTACGTTTTGCCATAGTGAATAATTCTTGTATTTCCTGAGACGAAAAATTTTTTTGCTGTGCGAATATTTCATGCCATGATAAATTACTAACTTGTTCTAACATGCATTTGACATCAAATTCTGAATCTGGAATATTGGCATCTTCCAGCATAGTAACAAGCATTTTTTTTAATTCTCTGCAATTGATTACCATTTATCGTCCTCTAAATTTTCTGGAATGCAAGGCTTTAATGCTTCAATTGCAATTTCAATCTGTGAATTATCAGGTTCTTTGGTTGTGATTCTCTGGAGCTGTAAGCCAGGATAAGAAATAATTTTAGCAAACATGCCATTACTTCTTCCTGCAAATTGAATACACTCAAACGAACAACCAACAGTAATTGGCAATAAACATAAACTACATAAAAATCTTTGCCACGGAATCGTAAACGGCACTAAACACATGACTAAAATACTAATAAACAACGTTAAGAAAATAAAACTTGTGCCACATCTTGGGTGTAATCGCACTTGTTTTTTGACATTTTCAACTGTTAAAGGCAAACCAGCTTCAAAACAAGCAATTGTTTTATGTTCTGCACCGTGATATTCATAAGTTCTTCTGATATCTTTCATAGTGCCAGTAATTGCCATATAGCCGATAAATACAATAATTTTAATAATACCCTCTGAAAAAGACTGTAACATTCTGTTAGCCGTCAAGGGCTTTATCAGACCAACAAGCCATTTTGGCAAGAATAAAAACAATGCCATTGCAACAAGCATACCTAATACCATACCAACAGCCATAATTGCCTGTACTGTTTTCTCAGTGAAATGCTTTTCTAAAAATTCTTCAAATTTAGAAACTTCTTCTTGTTCTTCCAGTTCTTCTTCAGTCATTTGCTTTTCAGCAGATTTCATCAAGCATTTATAGCCATCAATCATAGAAAATATAAAACTATAGACACCTCTTACAAGAGGCATTTTTTTATACCAAGGCTTATTTTTGCCGTTATTCAAATCCCATGTTTCCACATCAATAGAACCATCAGGCAACCGACAAGCCATAGCACCTTTATAGACGCCTTTCATCATGACACCTTCAATTAATGCCTGACCGCCGATTTTACTTTTATGCGAATTCTGTGAATTATTTTTCTGTTCACTCATGTTATCGCTCCTTTATGCATGTTCAGGTGGTAATGTAATAATAACCGTTGTCCCAACGCCTTCCTGACTTTTAATATCCAGTGTTCCGCCATGTGCAGTAATAATTTCATCTGCAACAGCAAGACCAATGCCCGAACCTCTGCGGGTATGATTTGCTTTATAAAATTTTGTTTTAATTTTCGGCAAATCAGATTCTTTAATACCACAACCGCTGTCTGATACGCAAACCCGAATATTGCCCTGAAATTCTTCTGCTGTAATCTGCACATGACCGCCTGCATCAGAATATTTAATTGCATTGTCAATAATATTAATAAATACTTGCCGAATTTTATTTTTATCACCATAGACAAATGGCAACATTTCAGGTTCATCATAAGCAATAGAAATCTGGTCTTGTGTGGCTTTATTCATGTAAATTAATACAGCATCACCTAATTCTGCAAGTATATCCATTGTTGCTTTTTCCAGTTTAAAATGCCCGCTCTGCATTCTTGAAAAGTCTAATAATTCTTCTACCATTTGGGTTAATCTGGTTGTTTCGTTTACAATCACATTCATACCTTTCTGAACAGTTTCAGGGTCATTTTCAGCCATACAAATTGTTTCCGCCCAGCCTTTAATTGCTGTCAGAGGCGTTCGCAATTCATGTGACACAGATGAAATAAATTCATTTTTCATTTCTTCTGCTGTAGATAACTCATCTGCCATATGATTAATAGCATTGCACAAATCGCCGATTTCATCATTATTATGATATTTAATCCGAAATGAAAAATCACCTTTTGCGAATTTTCCAGCAGTTGTACTTAATTGCATAATAGGCTTAATAATACTGCCGACAAAATAAATGCCTGTTAGCACTAGCATTAATATAATAATCGCACAGATAATAATCGCTGAAATAATCATAGTTCCAATGCTTTTATCTACTTCTGTGAGAGAACAGACAACCCGAACGGCATAATATTCTGAACTAAAAGCCGAAATATCCATACAAACAGCCATAATTTTTTCTTGATTTTCGGCTTTGCCAATCCAGTAACCGTCACCGCCGTTTAATAAATTTTCATAATCTGGAATGGCTGTATCAGAAGCTGGTGAAAATCCTGACGAAGTCAAAATAACTCTGCCTTTTGAATTCACAGCCATAAGTTCCATTTTGTCTTTTGCAGAAAAGCTTTCAAACGTCCCACGCATTTCAGAATATAAATTTGTTTCTGAATCCTGTGCATAACGGCTTAATAAATTCACAACCGAAGTTAATTCACTTGTCAGACTTTGCCTTGCACTAGTATAATAAAAACTTTGCATTGCATAAATAAATATTAATACAACAACAATCATAACTAACACAATCACAGCAAGATTATTCGTAATCCAACGTTGTGTAATGGTTCTTTTTTTGGGAAACTGTTCTGCAAGTTTTGCTTTAAATTTTATCATTCCATTTATAGCCATAGCCCCAAATTGTCACAATATATTGTGGATTAGAAGGCTCATCTTCTATTTTTAATCTGATTCTGCGAATATTCACGTCTACAATTTTATAATCTCCATAATAATTTTCACCCCAGATATGATTTAAAATACTTGCTCTGTCAAGAGCCGTATTTTTATTATTAATGAAATATTCCAGAATCTGATATTCGACTTGTGTCAAATCAATTGGCACACCATTTTTGGCAACTGTCCGAATTTTTAAATTTAGCGTAAAAGGTCCTGATTCAATCACAGGGCTTTTTTCATCATGAATAAAACTCATACAGACACGTCTATAAATCGCATCTACTCTGGCAGTTAATTCTGACAATGAAAAAGGCTTTGTAATATAATCATCTGCACCAATCATTAAGCCACTGACTTTATCCATTTCCTGTGTTCTGGCAGTCAGCATAATAATTCCCAGTGTAGAGCTTTTTTCTCTTAATTTTTTACAAACAGTAAATCCATCAATTCCAGGCATCATAATATCCAGCAATACAATATCAAAATTGCCGTTTTCTTCCTCAAATTTCTGTAATGCATTTTCACCACAATTGACATCAATCACATCATAGCCCGCACGTTTTAAATTAATCACAATGCAATCCCGAATGACATCTTCATCTTCGCATACAAGAATACGTCTCATAAAAACTTTGCCCTCCTAACTGATTTTAATCTAAATTTAATCTAAAAACTGAAAACATAATAATAAATCTCCGATTGTCAATGACAAATCTTGATTTTCTTCTGGTTTTACTAAACAACTTGCTGTGCCTTTGGTATGCAATAACTGATAGCCATTGCCTAAATGGTCATCTCTGTCAGCTTCATCATAAGCAATATAAATTCTTAATAAAACTGGCATTTCTTCCTGCCATTCGCCCTGATACACACAGAACTGAATTTCATTTTCCGTTGTATCTTTGATAACAGTCACATGCTCCTGCCATGATTCAGGCAATAAAAATACATAGCCGTCATTGGCATTATAATAACTGCAATATTCTCTGAAAATAATATTATCCTGCATCATAAACCAATTTGTCTGCCGTATCTGTTCAGATTCTGCAACAGTTTCATAGCCTGAAAATACAGTCTGTACTGGAATTTCTGGAATATTATCATGGTCAATATCCATGCAGGATAATCCAGCACGTCTGACTGTTTCTTCGGCATTTTTTCCGCAGCGTTGTAATAAATTTACTAATTGCAATTCTCCCTGTATTTCTTCCAGACATAAAATTTCTGTCTGAATATTAGAAGTTCCTGTTGCAGCGTCAATATATAAAGCCGTTCTGCCGTCAGATAAATTTCCATAAATCAACTGATGATAATCTGTATAATGGTCAGCAAATCTATATTTATATTCATGATACATGCCATCTTCTGCAAGGCAATATACAGCCGTATAAGCAGGTTCAGATGCACTTACTGCACCTAATAATATTAAATCTGGATTTTCGTCTTTGTCAGTCTGGGCAATATCAAATAATGCATAACTATGTTTTAGTGTTTGTTCTAAATAATGATTTTCATAGGCATACACAGAAATATATTTTTCTGATTGATTCGCTGTACTATAGCCAACAATAAGATTCATTTTTTCACTGTTGCCTAATTTAGAAATCACAACTTTTTCAATTTCTGAACCCTCTGCTTCTCTATCGCAAATAGACTGCCAATGATTATCTACTTTATCTAAAATATTAATTCTCAGACCGCTGTCAGTCACTGGCATATTATTTTTTTCATAAAAAACAATTGCCTCATCACTTTCATCAGCATCAATATCTGAAATAATAAATGCTGACAAATAACTTCCACTTTTGGGATATTTTAATCTGATTCCCGTGCCGACAGTCTCTTGTAAAGCCTGATAAATCTGCTCTTGTTCACCGCTTAACTTTGGCGGTGTCAGCATAGTATCTACATTAATGCCAATCGAACAACCTGTACAGAACCACAAAAACAAAAATAAAAATCCAAATTTTTTATATTCTCTCAGCAATTGGAACATACTGCTTTTTCTTAGGCAAAGCTTTATAGGCTGGACGGATAATTCTTCCGCCAGTCAGTAATTCTTCCATACGATGTGCAGACCAACCTGCCATACGTGACACAGCGAATAATGGCGTGTATAAATCTTCTGGAATTTTCAGCATTCTGTATACCAGACCAGAGTACATATCTACATTGGCACAAACTGTTTTTTCAATGCCCCGTTCTTGTTTCATTAAAACTGGTGTTAATCTTTCGATAGTATCTAACAAATGAAATTCTGCTTCAATTTCTTTGCCTTCCGCAAGTTTAAATGCTTTTTTCTTTAAAATAACGGCTCTTGGGTCAGAAAGTGTATAAACTGCATGTCCCATGCCGTAAATTAAGCCACTGCCGTCACCAGCTTGTTTATTTAAAATTTTCTTGATATAATCTGCAACTTCGCCTTCGTTATCCCAATGTTTCACATTTGCTTTGAAATCTTCCAGCATAGCGGAAACTTTAATATTTGCACCGCCATGTTTTGAGCCTTTTAATGCACATACTGCTGAAGAATAAGCAGAATATGCATCTGTTCCAGAAGAAGTTAATACTCTGCATGTAAACGTAGAATTATTACCGCCACCATGTTCAGCATGCAACATTAATAAGCAATCTAATAATTGTGCTTCTTCCTGTGTATATTTTCTATCTGGTCTGAGCATAGATAAAATCGTTTCTGCTGTGCTTTCATTTGGTCTTAATGGGTGCATAAACAATGTCTGATTATCAAAATGCTTACGTTTTACCTGATAGGCATTTACCATAATAATTGGCAATTTGGCAATTAAATTAATGGCTGTTTTTAATTCCTGTTCTAAATTTGTCTGTTCACATTCTGATTCATAATAAGAATATAATGCTAAAATAGACCTTGCTAATTTATTCATAATATTCTGTGACGGAGCTTTCATCATCATATCTACTACAAATCCAGAGGGTAATTCTCTATGCATGGACAAATAATGATGAAATGCGTCTAACTCATCTTTTGTAGGCAATTTGCCAAATAATAATAAATATGCTGTTTCCTCATAGCCGAAACGATTTTCTTTTTCGGCATTGCGTACTAAATCATAGATAGTATATCCTCTATAAATTAATTCTCCTGGAATTGGTTCAACTTCTCCCTCATTGACAAGATATCCATGTACATTACAAATATTTGTAATCCCTGCAAGAACGCCTGTGCCGTCACTTCTACGCAAACCCCGTTTTATATGAAATTTATGATATAATTGCTGGTCAATAGCGGAATTTTTTTTCAATTCCTCGCATAAATTTTGCATATCAGCATTTGAAAATATTTTACTCATGAAATTTTGCCTCCTTTGATTTTATTAATTTTTATTGCATACTCATTATAACATTTTTTTAATGGCAAGTCAAGAGTAACATAATTAAATTACAAAAACCGAATCAGGAGGATTTTTTTCATGAAAAAGAAATTTTGCATTTACAGCATATTATGCTTAGTATTTACTGCAATGCCTTTGATTCCTGCAATGATGATTTCGCCGAAAACTTCTGCACAGGAGAAATCTAACACAGAAATTTCAGAAACTTCAGAAAATCCTACAGAACAAGATAATTCTAATATAGAAAATTTAGAAAATCAAGTTTATCATGTATTAGATATTACTAGTAATGAAATTTTAGAAGTTCCTGTGCGTGATTATATCATTGGTGCAGTTGGTGCAGAAATGCCTGTTTCTTTTGAAACGGAAGCACTAAAAGCACAGGCTGTTGCAGCACATACTTATGCAGAACGACAAGTAATTCTTGCCGAAAATCGCACCGATTTAAACGGAGCTGATTTTTCTAATGACCCGAATCAATATCAGGCTTTCTATACAAAACAACAATTACAAGAACTTTATGGCGAAAATTTTAATACTTACTATGAAAAGCTCTGTAATATAGTTGATGCTGTTCTTCCAGAAATTTTATTTTATGACAATGAGCCAATTATCGCCGCATTTCATGCAATGTCAAGCGGTAAAACAGAATCTGCTCAAAATGTTTGGGGTAGTGAAGTAGCCTATTTGCAATCCGTTGATAGTAGCTCTGATATATCCGCACCAAAATATCAACAAGAAATTTCTTATTCTTCAGAACAAGTGCAGGAATTATTAACTTCTGCACATACTGGTTTAATACTGGGTACAGATACAGAACATTGGTTCGGCGAACCGACTTATTCCGATGCTGGGACGGTTCTGCAAATTCCTGTTGGCACAAGCATTTTTACAGGACAAGAATTAAGAACTATTTTTTCTTTGCGTTCCGCCTGTTTTGAAATCACTTATCAAGATAAAAATTTCATTTTCACAACCAAAGGCTATGGGCATGGTGTCGGCTTAAGCCAATACGGAGCGAATGCAATGGCTCTACAAGGACTTACCTATAGGGAAATCTTGGCTTATTATTATCCTGATACCATTTTGAAAACTGTTTAACTTTTTTACTGTTATTATTATAACATAATACCTGTTCAAAAATTTTATAACTAAAAAAATTCCAGTTAAGAAACTGGAATTCTAGGCTTGTCAAGAATCAATTTTCCGTTATAATCAATCTCATAATAATTATCTTCAAAATCATAAAGGCATATTCTGTCTTTTTTCATAATAAATGCAGGGGCATTTCCTTCATACCTCACAAATATATCTCTGCCCGAAAACTCCCATTTTATGCTTAAATCTTTTGCAATTCTATATATTATAAATTCGCCATATAAAATAT
>CAMWUF010000025.1 GCA_947177375.1 uncultured Ruminococcus sp. | reverse complement strand
ATATTATAATAATGTAATACCATGTTCTGCACATTTTGTAATCATGTCCTCATTCCAAATAGAAGACTGTACTTCACCAATATGTGCTTTTTCTAATAATAACATACACAAACGGGATTGTCCAATGCCACCGCCAATTGTTAATGGTAATGTATTATTTGTAATCATTTTATGATAATCATATTGATTTCTGTCAAGGGCGTCAGCTTCAGCAAGTTGCTTCTGCAAAGAAGTTTCATCTACACGAATTCCCATGGAAGAAATTTCTATTGCAGTCTGTAAAACTTCATTCCAGAATAATAAATCTCCGTTTAAATCCCAGTCATCATAATCTGGAGCGCGTCCGTCATGTTTTTCACCGCTTTTTAATTTTCCGCCAATTTGCATCACAAAAACTGTACCATGCTCTTTGGCAATCAATGCTTCACGTTCTTTTGGTGTTTTATCAGGAAATCTGTCTTCCAGTTCTTGTGTTGTAATAAAATATACATCTTCTTTTAGAGTTGTTGTAAATTGCGGATAACGCAAATTTACTTTACGCTTTGTGAAAACAATCGCTTTGACAATATTTTTTACAGTTTCCTGCAAAAAAGCAATATTTCTTTGTTCACGAGTGATAACTTTTTCCCAGTCCCACTGGTCAACAAAAATAGAATGCATATTATCTGTATCATCATCACGGCGAATGGCATTCATATCTGTATAAATACCTTCACCAGATTTATAGCCATAGCGATATAATGCCATTCTCTTCCATTTTGCAAGAGACTGCACAACTTCAGCTTCTTTGTTATCAATTTCTTTAATAGTAAATTCTACTTTGCGTTCTACACCGTTCAAATCATCATTAATGCCACTGCCTTTTGTAACAATCAGAGGTGCAGACACTCTATCAAGTGTCAAAGCAAACGAAAGTGTTTGCTGAAACATATCCTTGACATATTTAATTGCATGTTGTGTTTCTCGCAAATCCAACACTGGCACATAACCTTCTGGTAAATATAAAGATTTTGACATAAAACATCAATCCTTTCTGAAAAAATGACTTAAAAAAAAGACAAAAAACGTAATGAATGCATTTTCATATGCAATCAGAACGCCTTTGTTCTTTCTTAACTTATTACAGGTTTATTATAACATAGTTTTTTAAATTTGTCAAGCTTTTTTTTATTAAAAAAATTTTTATGAAAAAAACAAAGGCATTAGGACAGTAGCGGTAAAGAAGTTTTCAAAGAAATATTGTAAGACAGGTACAGCAATCTAAAAATTACCGAAAAGACTGCTTACAATGATTGATATAATTTACAACTACCGCCAGATTAATATGTCCACAGTTGAGTTTTCTGCCGAGTGGAGCAAGCTCTGCATACCATTTGAGGAGTCGCTGCTCGAAGCACAGCTCATTACATTCCACAAGCTCCTTGACATTCAGAGTACAACCTCGGCTGATGAAGCAAGAACAGCTTACAAGGCAGGATTCAAGGATGGTGTAAAGATGATGATTGAAGTACACTCTACAAATACTTAATACTGTTTGTTTTGTAATATTGGATTATAAAGAAATGGTCTTATCTCTATCATATAGGGGCAAGACTTTTCTTTTCATATGGTTGATTATAGTTGAAGCTGATTTTTATGAAAATTGAATGAAATCTTCTTTCTTCTGGATTATAAATATTGTAAAAAAGCCCATTGATTTTTATCCGATTTCGTGCTACAATTAAATGGTACGATTTCAGACAAACGGAGGTAACATATGAAAAACAATAGTTCAAAGGAAATGAAGCGGTATAATCATCTGCACGGTGAGATTGAGGCCACCTATCACGATGCATCGCTGAAATTCAGCGTATCTGACAGCAAATTAAAGATACTATATACAATTTGCAGCTTTGGAGAGAGTTTTCTGCTGAATGATATTTGTCGGTATTCAGGACTCAGCAAGCAGACAGTCAATTCCGCTGTCCGCAATCTTGAAAGCGAGGACATTATCTATCTTGAAGCAGTCGATGGCAAGTCTAAAAGGGTATGTCTTACAGAAAAAGGAAAGCAAGTTACCGAAAAAACTGCTTATCTCCTTATTCAAGCTGAAAATACTATTTTTGATTCATGGTCAACGGAAGATGTACAAAAATATCTTGAATTGACAGAACGATTTTTAATCTCCTTAAAAGAAAAAGTTGAGCAGATGTAAGGAGGTCTTAGTTTATGAGTGAAAGAGGAAATCTCACAACAGGAAATGTTTTTGGTCGTTTAGTTAGTTTTGCTATACCATTTCTGTTTGCTTGCTTTATGCAGGCTTTTTATGGTGCAGTTGATATGTGGACTGTCGGCAATTTCAGCACGACGGCTGCACTTTCAGCTGTAAATGTAGGTGCGCAGGTCACACAGTTTGTCACAGGATTCTGTGTAGGTGTTTCTATGGGAACTACCGTTCTGATCGGTCACAACATAGGGGCAAAAGATAAGGACGGAGCAAATCATGCTTTAGGAAATTCCGTATGGCTGTTTTTGATAATGGCGCTGATACTTACACCTATTATGATTTTGTGTTCAAACCCAATAGTAGCGATTATGCATACACCTATAAAAGCAATATCGGGAGCATCTACATATATCAGAATATGTGGAGTAGGCGTTCCGTTTATTATCACCTATAATGTTATTAGTGCAATTCTTCGTGGTGATGGAAACTCCACCATGCCAATGATTTTTGTTGGAGTTGCGTGTGTGGTCAATGTAGTTGGTGATCTGCTGTTGACGGGAGTTATGGGACTCGGTGTGACAGGTGTTGCTGTCGCAACTGTTTCTGCTCAAGCTGTATCTTCGATCATCGGAATGGTTTATTTATGGAAAAAAGGTCTATCTTTCCCGATCACAAAGGAAGGCTTCAGATTATCAAAGCATAGCTTGAAAAGAATAATAGTTATCGGATTGCCAATAGCTATACAGGATACATTGATAAACATTTCGTTCATTGCGATTACAATTATTGCGAACACTCGCAGCCTTACAGACTCTTCGGCGGTTGGAGTGGTCGAAAAACTAATTTCGCTGATGTTTCTTTTCCCGACTGCAATGATGTCGGCGCTGTCTGCATTTACCTCGCAGAATATTGGTGCAGGAAAGCAGGAAAGAGCTGTTCAGGCAGTAAAATACGGTATTGCTATGACACTGATATTTGGTGTTTTATGCTGTACATTTAGTCAGTTTATTAATGAACCTATGGCAATGCTGTTCTCAAAGGACACAGAGGTTATTTATTCGGCTGGACAATATTTGAAAACATATTCGATTGACTGCATTATTGTTGCATTTTCGTTCTGTTTGAACGGGTATTTCTGCGGTATTGACAAGTCAATTATTGTGTTTATCCACAATGCAATATCATCATTCGGTGTGAGAATTCCGCTGGCATTGCTTCTGAGTAAAATGTTTCAGGAGAGTATGCTACCAATGGGACTTGCATCACCGATCGGGTCAGTGGTATCATTGTTTATTTGCGGTGGATTTTTGCTACAGATAAATAAGAAGCAGACATATCTGAAAAATGATAATTATAAATCCTGATTTGTTTTATTAGTCCATGAGCATGTCGAAAGGCTCACATCTGAAATTATGCACGAGCTGGTTGAAAAGATAGTCATACACGAAGCGGACAAGTCTATCGGAAAACGTGTTCAGCAGATAGATATTTATTACCGCTTTGATTTTGCGACTTCCTCGGTTGAGGTGGAAACAGGGCATTATGGAAAAAAGACTGCATAATGCTGTGTTATGCGGTCTGTATTAAAATGAAAAAAACTTCTATATCACTATGGGGATTTATTCTAAAGAATAACACTAACCTGTCAAAAAAGTCCAGTGAAAAGCTGGACTTTTTTTCAATAACAATGTAGCATACTGAATTTTGTGACAGTCAGTTATAATTTCGGGTAGTGTTTCTGGAATGATATTAATATTAATAATTAATAACAAAATTGTCCATTGCCGATAAATTCGCAAATCAAAGAATCTGATGTAATTTCTTCAGGACGAAGTGGAGCTGTATGCTCTAAAAATTCTAATATATCATGAATGATTTTATGATTTGAAATTTTATGCAAAGATTCCAGCAAAAGACTTCTGTAAGCACAGATTTCATATGCCATAAATGTATCTACATCATAAGTAGAACGATATTTATAAGGCATAATATATTGATTTTCACCGTTTTCTACACTGTAAAACATTTTGAGCGTATCTTGAAAAGAACGTTTTCTGAATAAATTATCTCGCACAAGTCTTCGCATTAATCTAATTTTAGATGGGTGTAATTCTATGCCATTTAGCGTAATTCTAGTACGAACACTAACATAAATTTTTGCTGTGCGGGAGTCTTTAAAATTTATAATCTCTGGATTTAAGCTATGAATGCCCTCTAAAATCACTAATTCTCCTGCTTTTCTATGTAAAATTTTTCCGCTTTTTATTCTGGCAGAATTTTTAAAATCATAAACTGGCAATTCTACAGGTCTGCAATGATAAATTTCACGGAGTTGCTGCGTTAAAAATTCGCTGTCAACCCGACTGGGAGATTCCAAATCTAGTTCACCAAAAGCAAGTAATTTTTTTTCTTGTTCTGTAAGAGAACGAAAATAATTATCCAATGAAAGTGTATGTGTTTTAATGCCCTGCTGATTTAAAATTTTTTCAAGCATCAATGCAGATGTTGTTTTACCAGACCCTGATGGACCAGATAATAAAATAATAGGTTTTTTTTCCCGATGTAAAATAATATCATCAGCAATTTCAGATAATCTGTTAAAATAAATTTGATTGGTTTCACGGATAAAAGCAGACGGATTTTCAGCAGTGTGTACGTTAATAGTATGTAATTCTATTTGCATGTAAATTTCTCCTTGTCATGTAAATTATTATTATAATTATACTATATTTTATGAAAAAAGTCAATATTTTTTGTAATATTTATAAAATTTTTCTGAGAGCTTTACAAAAGATTGAAAATATGCTATGATTAATCTACAGAGGAGATGTTTTTTCATGAATCAGAAATTAACAAATACTGGAATTGTTGCTTTGATTGCGTTATTATGCTGTGTTCTTTGGGGAAGTGCTTTTTCTGGTGTCAAATTAGGCTATACACAAATGCAGATTTCAGAAAATGACTGGGCATCACAAATGCTGTTTGCAGGGGTAAGATTTTTTCTTGCAGGACTAATGGCTTTATTTGCAGGAAGCATTGCAGAAAAAAAATTATTATTTCCTGAAAAAAAAACAATTCCCAAAATTGGAATTATCAGCTTATTTCAGACAATATTGCAGTATTTTTTTTATTACGTCGGCTTGGCACATACAACAGGTGTCAAAGCATCTATTATTGTTGCAGCAAATGTTTTTGCGGCAATTTTAATTGCAGGCATATTAAAACAAGAAATATTAATTGCAAAAAAAATCATAGGCTGTGTCATTGGCTTTGCAGGAATTGTTCTTGTAAATTTTTCTTCTGATATGGATTTGCATGTCAATTTATTAGGCGATGGATTTATTTTGCTTTGTACAATTGCAAGCGGTTTTTCCAGTGTATTCATGAAGCTATATACTAAACAAGGCGAAAATCCAGTTTTATTAAGCGGTTGGCAATTTACATTCGGTGGAGCTGTTATGTGGCTGATTGGCATACTTGCTGGGGGAAAATTAGTTATCACAAGTAAATCTTTTATGATTTTAATTTATTTGGCATTTGTATCTGCTTGTGCGTATTCGCTTTGGGCAATATTATTAAAATATAATCCTGTGTCAAAAGTAACTGTATTTGGATTTTTAAATCCTTTGTGTGGTGTTATTATTTCTAGTATATTATTACATGAAACAGGAGTTTTTAACTGGCAAGGGATAACAGCTTTAATTTTAGTATGTACAGGTATTTTTATTGTAAATTTTGAAAAGAAAAAGGAGAATCATTCATGAAAAAAATTTTAATGGCTTGTTTGTTAGCAGGCATAGTATTCACAGGGTGTAGTAAATCTAATCCAGATATTCCAACTAGTTTAGAAGACGAATCAAAACAGGAACAACAGGAACAGCCTGCCACACAGCCAACGACAGAACCATTGCCCAGAAATTTATATTATATTACAAGTAATCATACACAGGATATTTCTGGTTTAAATGCTTTTGTAGAGAAAATCAAAACAGATGGCTATGAATTTCATGAAATTACAATTTCAGAACTTCCTGAAGATGCAGAAGCTGTGATATATAATTCACCTGAAGAAGATATGACTTCTGAAGAATATGCAATATTAGATAATTACATGAATACTGGCGGTCATATGTTTATATTACTTCCTGCTTCTGAGAGTGAAACAAGATATAAATATCTTGGCAGATTATTAGAGCAATTTTATATTAGTCTGGATTATGATTTAATTACAGATAATGCAAATGCACAGGATAATGATTATATTAAAATACAGGCAATTAATTATCCTGATAGATTTATATTTGCAGATGATTCTATGGAAAACGGCATTGTATATTTGAGAAATTCCAGAAGTCTTCATCATATGCCACAAGGAGAAAATACACATTATGATTCTATGTTGCAAAGTTTTACAACAGCAGTCGGAACACCTTGGGGCGGTATACAAGATGACCCTGAAACTTATGAAGAAGAAAATTTGCCTGTGATGATTTATTGTCGTGAGGAATCAAGAAATAATGCTTGTATGATTGCAATGGGAAGTTCTGATTTTTTACTGGATGAAAATTATGAAGATACATTCGCAAAATCTGCTCAAAATTGGGCATACAGTGCGATTGATTGGCTTTATAATTATACTCGTATTTATTGAATTTTATTAACTAAATTATACAGAACGGCTTTGATTTTTTTCAAAGCCGTTTGTTATTTGATTAAATTATTTAAATTATTTAAGAAATTAATTGATTCCAATCAACAGTCTGTCCTGAACCTGTTAAGGCTGAATATTGCAAAATAAAAGTCGCATCAGAAGCATCTAATTCAGAACCATCTTGTCCTGAATTTTCTGACTCACCATTCACATCGCCTAAAAAATATGCAAAATTTTCCATTGTATTGTCTGTATTATCTGTTAAATAATATTCATTGCCTGAACCACGTTCCGCAGAATAGATTAAAATCATTGTTGCATCTTCTGCATCAACAATGCCATCACGATTGACATCACCTTTTTGTCCAATATAATATTTTAAAGCTACTTTTTCACCAGTGCTATGTTCTATAGGCAATCCAGCAAATGTCAGAGGCGTTTCATAGATAACAGGTTCTGCAATAGTGATAATTTCTGGACTTCCAGCTGGGAATACTTCTAGTAAATCAGAAACATCTTCTGTAAATTCATCACCGCCATAATTAAAATGAATTTCTGTTGCAAAGTCCTGTACAGAAAAATCTGTTGTATCATTTGTATAACGGAAACAATTGATAGATTCTTGTTTGATAGATTCTGCTTGAATGATTGGATTTGTTTCAGCGATAACAATTTCAAGTGGTTTTAGCGTTGGAACAAGACTGTTGTAAACACTGATATATTTACCAGGATTTTCTTCATCGGGAATGCTGTCATCACTGGTAAGATAAGTCGAACCAACAACAAAACTATCTTTTACTACAAAATTCACTGGGTAAATGCCCGCTGATGTCCCTGGTGCAATCTGCATATCAAAATCAATAAAACTTAATTCATCAGAACTACTTCCTAAAAAATCTGCTGACCAGGTTTCTTTATTTTTTAAATCATATTGCCATGTTGCAGTAAAAAGCAATTCCTGTATACTTGCATTAAAATCATAACTTCCAGTCTCATAACGATTCATGCTGTTGATTCTGCCAAAACAGAACGGTTTGAATTTGGTGGAAAAACTTGTGCCGTCAGATAAAACAAAATCCTTTGCTTCCTGATATGCAGTACCAGTTGGCGTTTGAAACGTTTCTTTTTGAAATATAATATTTTCATTTTCAGATTGCAGAACAGCAGAAATATAAGACAAATCTGCATAATCTGCTTCAATATACATGCCAACATGGATTGCTGCACCATTTTTGGCATCTTCTGGACTAATATAAATTTTATTTGGATTATCTTGAGGAATATAACCACCATCCATGCTACGTAAACTAAATGCAATTTCGTCTGCACTATGATAAGCACTATGTACAGGCATTACATTTGTCAAACTAGATAAACATAACGCAATTGCAGAAATTTTAAAAATTATTTTTTTCATAATATAACCTCTTTTTTTAAATTTTTTTTTTTAATATTTATTTCATTATAGCACGAAAAAAAGGGCTTGTCAAGGTCAAAAATCTTCCCAATCACGGTATCTC